>DVLR01000035.1 GCA_018715425.1 Candidatus Merdenecus merdavium | reverse complement strand
GATCAATCAGAAAGAAAAAATGAGTTTGCAAAGGGAGTTGGATGGGATCAACTATGCATGGCGTCAGCAAAAAGATCAGTACGCCGTTACAAAAGATACCATAGATATGATTAATCAAAAGTGTCATGATCTAAAACATCAGATTCATGCCCTCCGAAGTATTACCAACGAGGAAGAAAAAGAAGCTTATTTTAACGAGATTGAGGATGCCATTATGATCTATGATACGGCTCTTAAAACTGGAAATAAGGCTTTTGATACAGTTTTAATGGAAAAAGGATTGTTTTGCAAAAACCATAATATTCAATGGTCCTGGATGGTCGATGGGTCAAAACTAGATTTTTTAAGGTTCGATGATATCTATGCTTTATTTGGAAATGCTTTAGATAATGCCATAACAGAAGTAATGGAATTGGATGATCCCAAAAAACGGATTATTAGCATGAACATGATCAATAAAAAAAATCTTCTTATGATTCAATTTCAAAATTATTGTAATAAAAGGTTAAAGTTTGAAGAAGGATTGCCCGTTACGACAAAACAAAATAAGAGGAATCATGGTTACGGAATGAAAAGCATGCGTCATACGGCTGAAAAGTATAATGGAACCATAACAGTGAGAACAGAGGATCATATCTTTACGTTACAAATATTGATTCCCCTTACAGAGGGATAGTAAAGTGAACCATAGGTTGTTATGAATGAGGGGGTTTATGAAGTCAATACGTTATGCTACAATAGGTACTAATTAATATAAAAAACAGAAGCATATGTGCTCTTTAGAGTTCTGTAAGAACTTTGTAGTAGAATAGAGAGGGAGGACAGGTAGAATGATTCGGATTGCACTGGTAGAGGATGATACAAATTACGTATCTGAACTTGTTAATCACCTAGAACAGTACGAAGAACAATGCAAAGAAAAAATTCATATAACAGTATTTTCTGATGGAGAGGATATTGCGGTGGATTATAAGCCTATATTTGATATTATTTTAATGGATGTAGAGATGACTTTTATGGACGGAATGACAGCGGCAGCTAAGATTAGGGAAGTGGATTCGGAAGTGGTGATTATATTTATTACCAATATGCCCCAATATGCTATTCAAGGTTATAAGGTAGATGCTCTTGATTATGTATTAAAGCCTGTGGATTACTTTGCTTTTTCACAACGAATGGATCGAGCACTTTCTAGGATGAAAAGAAGAAAAAAGAATTTTATAACCATTTCCATAAAGGGTGGAAAAGTAAAGTTAGATATTTCTAGAATCTGTTATGTGGAAGTTCAAAACCATGATATGTTTTATCATACCATAGATGGAACATATTTAACCAAAGGAACCATGACAGATGCCCAAAAGGCCTTAGATGAAGAACAATTTTTCCGTTGCAGTCGCTGCTATCTTGTTAACTTAGAGTATGTAGAAAGTATTGATAATTATGATATTCAAGTCCATTCTCATGTAATAGCGGTAAGTAGAGCACGTAAAAAAGCATTTTTAAATGCATTGAATAATTATATACACGATGCAGGAAAGTGAGTCATATAAACATGGTAAATACCCCAGGATATTATTATTCTTTTGCATATTGGATTGCTGCATTCATTATAGTTAGTACCAATAAAAAGAGAACTCAAGGAAAAAAACGAATCCTAATCCATCTTGTAGCTTTGGTGGTTCTTGTATGTTTTATGGAATTTACAGATGGAATTTTGCAACTGCTCTTTGTTCCGTCTATGATGGTTACCATATCTATTATATTTGCATATATTTATACTTGCTGTGATTTTTCCCTATCAGCAACTGGGTATTATTGCGCTAGGGCATTTATAAGTGGTGAATTTGTAGCATCCTTTGGATGGCAACTTTATTATTATCGTATTTTAAAGTCAGATCTTGGAACACATAGATATCAAGAGTGGGGTCATCTATTGCTGGTGTATCTGGTGATCTTCGCTATTTTATATTCCATTGAAAAATATATTCAAAGAAATTCAAGAGAAATTTATATTAGTAGAAGAGAGCTTTTTACAGTAGTGATGATAACCATAGCTGTTTTTATTATGAGTAATCTCAGTTATGTTTATAGGAATAGCCCCTTTAGTAGCCAATTTGCAGCAGAGATCTTTATTATTAGAACACTAGTTGACTTAAGTGGTATGTCGGTCCTATATGCGTATCATATTCAGGTATGTGAGTTACAAGCGAAATTTGAACTGGAAAAGTTAAGGGATATCTTAGATATGCAGTATAAAAGCTATCAGATTTCCCAAGAAAGCATGAATCTGGTAAATCAAAAGTACCACGATTTAAAGCATCAAATCACCTTATTAAAATCAGAGGCAGGAAATCAAAAGTCTGTGGAATATTTAGAACAGATGGAGAGGGAAATTAAAATTTATGAAGCTCAGAATGTTACAGGAAATAAAGTGGTGGATGCGGTCTTAACTAGTAAAAGCATTTATTGCCAAAATAGAAAGATTAGCTTAACCAGTGTCGTTGATGGAGCCGCTCTTTCTTTTATGGAGGATATGGATGTGAGTGCACTCTTTGGAAATATGCTGGATAATGCAATTGAAAGTGTAGAAAAATTGGAGGATGAAAAAAAGCGTCTCATTCATTTATCGGTGGCAAAGAAAAACGAATTTTTACGAATTCGTTTAGAAAATTATTGCGAGGAATCCTTAATTTTTCATAATGGGCTACCTGTTACGAGAAAGAAAGATAAACAGTTTCACGGTTTTGGGCTAAAGAGTATTGAAAGTACGGCCAAGAAGTATGGTGGCTCTGTAACGGTTCAGATGAAGGACAATTGGTTTGAATTGAGGATTTTGATTCCTTTTCATAAGGGACATAAAGTTTGAGGGAGATATGTTGGATATATAGACAGGGGATTTTAGAAGAAACTTATTTAGATACAAAAAAATAACTGGAAATAGACTGTTAAATAGAAAATTATAGATAAAATAACGAAAACTAAATCAAGACACGTCGTTTAATATACCGTTCACGTTAGTGAACGGTTTCTTTATGGAAAAAATGATATGATGAGTGATGTAATAAGACGTTACAGGTTGGAAGAAGGAGGAAGGAAATGCTGAAGGTTAATAGACTGACTGTGGAAAATCTGACTAAAGGGTGTGTGACGGATAGAAGGAATCCTAGGTTTTCCTTTTCTTTAGAAAGTGATCGTAAAAATGTAACTCTAAAGAAGGCGATTCTTTCTTTAGGAGATTGGAAGGTTGAGACTTCTTCTCAGATTGGAATTTCATATGAGGGTCCAGATCTTATGCCCTTTACAGAATATACGGCTTTTTTGGATGTTGTGGATAGTCAGGGAGAATCGGCTCACGCAAGTGTAAGTTTCGAGACGGGGCGTTTTGATAGAAAGTGGGAAGCTTCCTGGATTACTGATGGATCCTATAGGTTTACAGAGTCTAAGGTGTCTCCTAAACCCATGACATTTCAGAGATCTATCAGTTGCAATAAAGGGATTAAGAGTGCCAAGATTTATTCCACTTGTCTTGGTGTTTATGAACTTTTTCTGAATGGAAATAAAGTTGGAGAAGATTACTTTGCACCAGGGTTTACCTCTTATAAGCATCAGCTCCAGTATCAAACTTATGATATTACAAAACAGTTGAAAAATCAAAATAGATTAGTTGCTGTTGTAGGTGGCGGCTGGGCTGTAGGTTCTTTTACCTATAAAAGAAGAAATAGGGTATATGCAAAACGGCAAGCTCTTCTTTGTGAGATTCGTATTACTTATGACGATGGCTCAATGGAGGTTATTGGAACCGATGAAACGTGGAAGGTTACAGAAGATGGTAATTACCAAGAAGCAGAGTTTTATAACGGCGAAGTTTATGATGCGACCATTGATTTATCAAAAATCTCTTGGCGACAGGCAGCCATTGAAAAGGTAAAGTTGAAGCCCCAAATTTTAGCTGATTATGGTGCTCCTGTACGTGGGCAGGAGATTCTAACACCAGTTTCTAACTTCCGTGCTAAAAGTGGAATGATGATATATGATTTTGGGCAAAACTTTGCTGGCGTCATTCATGCAAAGATCAAAGGGAAAAAGGGTCAGAAAATTACGTTTTATCATGCTGAAATACTCATGGATGGTGAGTTGTATACAAAACCCCTTAGAACTGCTAAACAAGAGGCTGTTTATATCTGCCAAGATGGTGAGCAAACGTATAGTCCACGGATGACTTATATGGGGTATCGCTACGTAGGAGTTACAGGAATCCAAGAAGAGGATCTTATATTAAGTAGCATTGCACTTTATTCAGATATAGAGGATAACGGTGATTTTTCTTGTTCTCATGAGATGATCAATAAACTACAAAGTAGTATTCGCTGGGGAGCCAAATCTAATTTCGTGGATATTCCCACAGATTGTCCTCAAAGAGACGAGCGCATGGGGTGGACTGGGGATATTGCTTTGTTTTCTCCAACTGCAGCGTTTAACTTTAATACGAGCCGTTTTTTAGAAAAATGGCTAAAGGATGTAAAGTCTGAGCAGACAAAAGGAGGAGGTATCCCAGTAACAGTGCCTTTGGTGCGGGTTCCCTTTCAATGGGAAATTATGATACCGATGGCTGTAGACCATTGGGGCGATGCCTGTATTTTAGTACCTTGGGCGGAATATCAAATTAGGGGAGATATAGGGATTTTAAAATGGATGTATCCTACCATGAAGCGCTACATCAAAGCTTGTAAATTCTGGGCAAGCCTATTCTCGGTAGGAAAGCATCGAAGGATTTGGAAACTCCTTCACCATTACGGTGATTGGTGTGCACCAGGGATTGGTCTTTGGGGCTGGATGGGAAGAGGCAAGTGGACAGCGACGGCGTGTATGGCTCATTCCAGTGCTCTTCTTTCAAAGATCGCAACAATCTTAGGAAAAGAAGAGGATGCGAAATACTATGAAAAGCTGAGTAAAGAAACATCTAAAGCTTATCGAGATATTTTGATGAAAAAGGATTGTTCTGTATCAAAAGAGTTTCAGACCGCCTACGTACTTCCTTTATATTATGAAATGCTAACAGATCAGGATAAGAAAAAGACAGCAGATCATTTGGTACGTCTAGTACGGGATAATGATTACCATATTGCAACAGGATTTCCTGGTACACCATATATTTTATTCGCCTTAGCCGATCATGGATATGTTGAAGATGCTTATCGTATGTTAATGACGGATACTTGTCCTTCTTGGTTATATGAAATGAAGGTAGGAGGAACAACCGTTTGGGAAAGATGGGATGCCCTTAGGGAAGATGGAACTTGCAATACTGGAGAGGATGATGGAACTGGTGGTATGGTATCTTTCAATCATTATGCAAGCGGAGCAGTTGGAGATTTTCTCTACAGAAGAGTAGCTGGAATCCAAGCATTAGAAGGAGGATGCAAGACCTTTAAAATAGAACCAGTCCTAGGTGGAGGTCTTACTTGGGCCAAAGGATACGTAAACACTGCCTATGGAAAGATATCGAGTGAATGGAAGTATCAGGATTATACGTTCACCATTGATGTAGAAATACCAGTAGGTACTACATGTCAATTGATTATGCCAGACGGTTTAGAGAAAAAGCTTGGAAGTGGAACCTATTCCTTTTCACAGAAATTAGTAAGACCAAATCATATTTAAACCTTTGGAATATGCCATCAATATAAAATTTTCAATAATAAGAATGAAAGGAATCTTGTAAAATGAAGGAAAGTAAATTTTTTGAAAATCCCTTGGTGCGGACAAAGATTACTTCAGCGAACGTAAAGCCAAAGGAGATGTTGCTTGGATATTTTATTGGTCCATTCTGTGCTTTTATATCCAATGCAATTTTTGGAGCATATTTAAATAGATATTATTCCGATGTTTTAGGGTGGACCAATACCAGTAAGTTTGGGATTTTCTCATCTTTACTTCCGATGCTT
>DVLR01000354.1 GCA_018715425.1 Candidatus Merdenecus merdavium | reverse complement strand
GGGAGTGTATCCCAAGTTAGAGAGTCTACTTCGGTTTTAATGCAATTAGCAAAGGGACTGGGAATATCTATTTTTATCGTAGGACATGTGACGAAAGAAGGTACCGTTGCAGGACCTAGAGTGCTAGAGCATATGGTGGATACGGTGCTTTATTTTGAAGGGGATCGCCATGCAGCTTATCGTATTTTAAGAGGGGTTAAGAACCGTTTTGGCTCCACCAATGAAATCGGTGTTTTTGAAATGCGCGGAAATGGTCTCACAGAAGTAAAAAATCCATCGGAATACATGTTAAGTGGAAAGCCTGAAAGTGCTTCTGGATCGGTGGTAGCCTGCTCCATAGAAGGATCACGTCCCATTTTAATTGAAATCCAAGCCTTGGTTTGTCAAAGTAATTTTGGTATTCCTAGAAGAACAGCAGCTGGTACTGACTTTAATCGTGTCAATCTTTTGATGGCGGTGCTGGAAAAAAGGCTAGGAATCCATATTTCTAACTGTGATGCTTACGTCAATATTGCTGGAGGAATAAAGATGAATGAGCCAGCAGTAGATTTAGGTATAGTTATGGCGATTATCTCTAGCTATAAAGATAAACCAATTGATGAAAAAACCATTGTATTCGGTGAAGTAGGATTAAGCGGAGAAGTTCGTGCTGTAAATATGGCAGAGCAAAGGGTGGCAGAAGCCAAGAAATTAGGCTTTGATACCGTAATCCTGCCAGAAAGCTCAATGAAACATTTAGATAATATCAAAGGCATACGCCTCTTAGGCGTTAAAAATGTAAGGGATGTTATGAATTATATGTAAGGAATTATGAGTATCCTTTCCGTTAGCCCTATATTTGATGCATCTGTCTGGATGACCAGGAATAAAAGGTGAAAAAAACAAATAAAAAAGATAAAATAACTTGACATGAACAGTGGAATGATAGTATAATTGCAAAGTAAGTTGTCAAGCAACTTGATTATGGGATCTTAGCTCAGCTGGGAGAGCATCTGCCTTACAAGCAGAGGGTCACAGGTTCGAGCCCTGTAGGTCCCATATTTACAAGTGAATATACAGTGATAAAATAGATCATCGACAGATCGTCGGTGTTTTTTTATAAAAAGAGAGAGGTATAGATGCTGGAATCAGCATCTATACCTCTCTCTTTTTTCTTTA
Source organism: Candidatus Merdenecus merdavium (assembly GCA_018715425.1). Classification (GTDB taxonomy): domain Bacteria; phylum Bacillota; class Clostridia; order Lachnospirales; family Lachnospiraceae; genus Merdenecus; species Merdenecus merdavium. Next base: position 7,984 of record DVLR01000354.1, on the reverse strand, counting down.
AAAGCATTAAAAATATAAGGCTAAATATTTATATAAAATTTCATATAAATATTTAGCCTTATATTTTTGAGAATAAGAAATAAGATGAAAATCGTTGTGCATTATAGATGAAAAGTCATGGTAAATTTAAAATAAATAAACAAAAAGCAGATTAAATATAAAATAAACAAAATAATCTATTGAATATTTATATAAAAAGTTTATAATAAGGCTGTATAAGGAGGAGAGAAAATGAAAGTAAATTTAAAGAAGATTAGTGAAATTACAGGATTCTCTTCTGCAACCATATCAAATGCTTTAAATCATAAAAGAGGAGTCAATGAGGATACGTCAAAAAGAATATTTGAGGTAGCTCATAAACTTGGATATATCGATGAAAATCGTATTACAAAAATTAAATTTGTTACTTATAAGAAAAATGGATGGATTATTGACGATTCACCTTATTTTTCTTTGATGTTAGATGGAGTAAAAAAAGAGTGCAGAAATTTGGGCTATGAAATGGTGGTATTCACCTTGGATCGAAAGGATGAGGATTATGAAAATCAGGTAAAGTGGCTTGTTAACGATACTTCTTCAGCGGTTATTTTATTAGGTACGGAACTTATGGATGAAGATATCACCCCGTTTTTAAATGCATCATGTCCGATCTTAAGTTTAGATTACTACAATTCTGATATGGACTTTGACGGTGTTCTCATTAATAATACGGATTCAGCTAAAATGGCAACGGAGTATTTAATAGAAAAAGGTCATTTGCAGATTGGATATTTAAGAGGTAGTTTTCGAATAAAGCCCTTTCGATCAAGAGCAGTAGGGTATACACGAGCCTTAAAGAAAAAAGGTATTCCTTATAACAGAGAGTACACAGTTACCTTAACACCGTCCATGGAGGGTGCTTATGAAGATATGATTGATTACTTAAAAGGAAATCCTAAACTTCCCACTGCATATTTTGCAGATAACGATATGATTGCCCTAGGAGCAATGAAAGCTTTACAGGAGTTTCATTATAAAATTCCAGAAGATATTTCATTGATTGGTTTTGATGATTTACCTTTTAGTGATATAGCTACACCGAGATTAACTACGATTCGCGTCTCCAAACAAGAGATTGGAGAATTAGCAGTCCAGCGTATTCATCAAATGATAAAAAATAAAGATAAATCCAAATTAAAGATTTGTGTTTGTACTGAGTTTGTCGAAAGAGATAGTGTAAAAGATCGAACCAAGGAAACCACAGGTTATCTACAAAACTAGGATCAGAAATTTTGATCCTCATATCACAATATAGATCAAGATATATGGAGGAATGAAGAGATGAAAAGTATAAAACTAGGATTTGCACCCACAAGAAGAAGCATATTTAGTGCACCGGATGCCATAAAATATGCCAATCTTACAAGAGAGAAATTAACCGAGATGAAGGTTGATTTTGTGGATATTACGGATATCAATGAAGAAGGTCTTTTATATGATGACCAAGAGATGACAAAGATTGCTGCAAAATTTAAAGCAGAAGATGTAGATGGACTCTTCCTTCCGCACTGTAATTTTGGAACAGAGTATATCTGTGCAAGGCTTGCGAAGGAACTCGGCGTTCCCGTTTTGTTATGGGGACCAAGAGATGAAAGACCAGACGAAAATGGAATTAGGCTTAGGGATAGTCAATGTGGCTTATTTGCTACTGGAAAGGTACTAAGAAGATTCCAAGTTCCATTTACATATATGAATAATTGTCGATTAGGGGATCCAGAATTTGAAAGAGGAATCAAGGACTTCTTAACCGTTTGCAATATTGTAAAAGTCTTTAAACATACTAGAATTCTTCAGATTGCACCTAGACCCTTTGATTTTTGGACTACGATGTGTAATGAAGGGGAATTATTAGAAAAATTCAATATTCAATTAGCTCCCATTCCAATGCCAGAATTAACAATGGAAGTTAAGAAGGCTAAAGAAGAAGATCATGAAAAAGTTACGGAAATTATGAAGTACTGTAAAGAAAACATGAACATTGAAATCAAAGAAGAGGAATTGGAAAGTATAGCTGCCTTAAAAGTTGCTATGAAAAAATTAACGGACCATTATGGATGTAATGCCGTAGCGATCCAGTGCTGGAATGCACTGCAAGATGAAATTGGAATCATGCCATGTGCAGCCAATGCTTTATTAAATGAAGAGGGAATCCCAGTTGTTTGTGAAACGGATATCCATGGTGCCATTACGGCTGTTATGGTAGAAGCGGCAGGCATGGATGAGGCTAGAGGGTTCTTTGCAGATTGGACCGTAAGGCATCCTGATAATGAAAATGGTGAGTTGTTGCAGCACTGTGGACCTTGGCCAGTCTCTGTAGCTAAAGACAAGCCAACCATTGGATATCCACTAGTATTTGATCATCCTGGAGCAATAGAAGCAGAGGCCAAACAAGGAGAGATGACTTTATGTCGTTTTGATGGTGATAATGGAGAGTATTCCTTACTTCTAGGTCATGCAAAAGGAATTGATGGTCCCTATACAAAAGGAACCTACGTATGGATTGAGGTAGAAAATTTAAAACGATTAGAGGCGAAAATAGTAGAAGGTCCCTATATTCATCACTGTGTTGGTATACATAAAGATATTGTTCCAGTCATGTATGAAGCTTGTAAATATATTGGAGTTACACCAGATTTATACGATCCAATTGAAGAAGAAGTAAAGGCATATTTGAGAGGAGAGAGCAAATGAATGAGCTAAAAGTAAAATCATTTGACCTGCGTAAACATGTAGTTGATATGATCGTGGCAGGGAAAGGCGGACATATTGGCGGAGATATGAGTGTTATTGATATTCTAATTTCACTTTATTTGAAAAATATGAACGTAAATCCTAATAATATAAATGATAAAAATAGAGATCGATTTATCATGAGTAAAGGACATTCTGTAGAAGCTTATTACGCCGTTCTTGCAGAAGCTGGTTTCTTCCCAATCGATGAAGTCATAAAAAACTTTAGTAAGTTTGGATCGGAATTTATCGGTCATCCAAACAATCAGTTGCCTGGTATTGAAATGAACTCTGGTTCCTTAGGTCATGGACTTCCAGTAAGTGTAGGGATGGCATTAGCGGGGAAACTAGATCAAAAAGATTACCGAGTATATACTGTTATGGGAGATGGGGAGTTGGCCGAAGGATCTGTTTGGGAAGGTGTTATGGCAGCGGGACATTTTCAGCTTGATCACTTGTGTGCTGTAGTAGATAGAAACAGATTACAAATTTCTGGCAGTACCGAAGAAGTGATGAATCAAGATCATTTAGCTGATAGATTTCGTAGCTTTGGGTGGCATGTGATCTGTGTTGACGGTCATAATTATAATGCTCTTGATCAAGGGTTTTATGAGGCTAAAAGCACCAAAGGAAAACCGACGTTATTAATAGCCAACACCATAAAAGGCTACGGATCTTCTGTGATGGAAAACAAAGCCAATTGGCATCATAAAGTACCTACGGAAGAAGAGTATAAACAAATTATAGAAGATTTTGAAAAACGGAAGGAGGCTGCAAAACATGAATAAAATCCCAAATAGGCAAGCCATCTGTGAGGTTCTCATAGAAGAGGCAAACAAGGATAAGGATATTGTAGTATTGTGTAGCGATTCCAGAGGATCGGCATCTTTTGTACCATTTGTCAATGCTCATCCTGATCAGTTTTTAGAAGTTGGAATTGCAGAACAAAATCTAGTTAGTATATCGGCAGGACTTGCAAGTTGCGGAAAGAAACCATTTGCAGCATCTCCAGCATGCTTTATTACAACCAGGAGTTTTGAACAATGTAAGGTTGATGTTGCTTATTCTAATACCAATGTTACATTGATTGGAATCAGTGGTGGAATTAGTTATGGAGCTTTGGGTATGAGCCACCATTCTGCTCAGGATATTGCATCCATGTCTGCCATACCTAACATGAGGGTATATCTTCCAAGTGACAGGTTTCAAACAAAGAAGTTGATTCAAGGTTTATTACAGGATCAAAAACCTGCCTATATTAGAGTTGGTAGAAATCCAGTTCAGGATATTTATAGTGAAGAAAACTGTCCATTTACAATGGATCAGGCAACGGTGCTAAAAGAAGGATCTGATCTTGCCATCATTGCTTGCGGGGAAATGGTAAAACCTGCATACGATGCAGCAAAAATTTTAGAAAAACAGGGAATTCATGGGACTGTGCTTGATATGTACTGTATTAAGCCGTTAGATGTAGAGGCCATTAAAAAGGCTGCACAAGGTGCTAAAGCAGTCTTGACAGTGGAAGAGCATTCCCCGTTTGGAGGGTTAGGTTCTATGGTAAGTCAGGTTGTGGCAAGAGAGTGCCCTAAGAAGGTCATAAATTTAAGCTTACCAGATGCTCCTGTTATTACAGGAACTTCACAAGAGGTATTTGATTATTACCATTTAAATGCTGAAGGAATCGCTAAAAAAGCCATAGAAATCTTGGGATAAGGAAGGTAGAAAGCGGTGGGTAAATATATATTAGGAATTGATCAGAGTACCCAAGGAACCAAGGCGTTATTATTTGACGAGTTTGGAGATATTGTAAAGCGCAGTGATTTGCCCCATCGGCAGATCATTACAGAAGAAGGATACGTATCCCATGATGCTATGGAAATATATGAGAATACAATCTTGGTTGTACAAAAGGTGGTCAAAGAGTCTGGAATACGGAAAGAAGAAATTCTAGGAGTTGGGATCAGTAACCAAAGAGAAACTTCCGTTGTATGGGAGAAAACCACAGGAATACCCATAAACCATGCAGTAGTCTGGCAGTGTCATCGGGCTGAGAAGATTTGCAAAAGGGTAGAAGAGCTTGGAAAGGCGGAATGGATCAAAGGACGAACGGGACTTCAATTATCACCTTATTTTCCCGCATCTAAGTTTGCATGGTTGATAGAACATAGTCAGGACGCTAAAGAAAAAGCATGGAATAATGAGTTAAGGTTTGGAACCATGGATACATGGTTGATCTATGGATTGACTAAGGGACAATCCTATAAAACAGATTATTCCAACGCATCCAGAACCCAGTTGTTTAATATTATGGATTTATCTTGGGATGAAGAAATTTGTAGTTTATTCGGTTTGAAGAAGGAATGGATGGCTGAGGTGGTGGATTCCAATGCTCTATTTGGCATGACTGATTTTGAAGGTTTCTTTGATCATCCAATTCCAATTCATGGTGTTTTAGGAGATTCCCATGGTGCCTTATTTGGCCAAGGATGTTTACAGCCAGGAATGATTAAAACCACCTATGGAACAGGTTCTTCTATTATGATGAATATTGGAAAGAAGCCAGTATTAAGCAATCATGGAGTCGTTACTTCTTTAGCTTGGGGAATAGATGGTCAGGTGAATTATGTTTTAGAAGGAAATATTAACTATACTGGTGCTATTATCTCTTGGTTCAAAGATGATCTACAAATCATTCATAATCCAAACGAAACGGAGGATTTGGCAAGGTGGGCAAACCGAGATGATGGTGTATATTTCATACCTGCATTTACGGGACTTGGTGCTCCTTACTGGGATAGTAAAGCCACTGCTTCCATCGTTGGAATGACTAGAACAACCACGAAAAAAGAAATCGTTCGAGCAGGGCTTGAAGCTATTGTATATCAGATTGCCGATGTCATTGGGGCCATGAAAGAGGATGCTGGACTTCAAATAAAAGAAGTAAGGGTTGACGGTGGACCGACGAAAAATAAATACTTAATGCAATTTCAAAGCGATATCCTAGAGATTCCAGTACAGGTACCTTCGGCAGAAGAACTGTCTGGTATGGGAGCGGCTTATGCGGCTGGATTGGCTTTACATATTTATGAGGAAGAGATTTTTAAAAGAAAGAAGTATAAGGATTATCAGCCTAAAATGGAGTCTCATTTGGCAAAGAAGAAATACAAAGGGTGGAAAATTGCTGTAAATGGAGTTTTATCAGAAACACACTTGTTGTGATAAATAACAGGATGTAATGGAGTGGGGATTTGCGAAAGGCTACTTTCGAGATCTAATAAATGGGATGAATTAGGAGGAAGAAGCAATGAAAAAAAGAGTATTGAGTGTATTACTAACAGCAGTGATGACTGTATCTTTATTGGCAGGATGTAGTGGTGGTGGAGAGAATGAAACAGGAGATTTAAAGCAAACAGAAGCCAACAAAGATAATGAAACAAAAGAATCCAAGGATAAGGAAGAGGATGCTTCAAAAGAAAGTGCTGATGAAGTAGGGGACAAAGGAGAAACAGACGCTGACAGTGCAGTATTACCTGGTGGAGGAAGTAATATTATCTACATTATTACACCATCTCACAGTAATCCATTCTTTGGAACAGAGGCTCAGGCAGCATCTGATCAAGCCACAGAGCTAGGATATGAAGTAAAGACTTTATCCCATGATGATGATGCAACGAAGCAAATGGAGCATTTCGAAACTGCCATTGCTGATAAAGCGGCGGCTATTATTTGCGATAATGCTGGTGCTGATGCGACTATAGAAGCGGTTAAAAAGGCTCGTGAAGCTGGAATTCCTACTTTTTTAATTGACCGTGAGATTAACGAAGAAGGAGCGGCCATTTCTCAAATCGTGGCAAATAACTATCAAGGAGCTAAAGCTACAGCCGAAGTTTGGGTAGAGGCTATGGGAGAAGAAGGAAAATATGTAGAATTATTAGGTCTAGAATCAGATACCAATGCTGAAGTACGCTCTTCTGCTTTCCATGAAGTGATCGATCAATATGATACTCTTGAAATGGTAGCACAACAAGCAGCAAACTGGGATCAGACAGAGGCCTATGAAAAGATGGGAACCATATTACAATCTAATCCTGATATCCAAGGTGTGATTTGTGGTAACGATACCATGGCTATGGGAGCACAGGCGGCAGTGGAAGAAGCTGGATTAGAAAACGTTCAGATCATTGGTGTTGATGGATCTAATGACGTTAGAGACAAGATTAAAGAAGGAAAAATTCTAGCAACAGCATTGCAACAGGCAGCTGAAATTGCTCGTATGGCCGTCATTCAAGCAGATGATTACTTAAAAGAAGGCTCTACTGGGTTAGACGAAAAGCAATTGGTTGACTGTATCGTTATTACAAAAGATAATGCAGATAAACTTGAATCTTTTGATTTTCAGAAATAAGTCATCCGTTAACATCATGATATTAGATGAGGTACAGCAAGGCACCGAGGCTGTACCTTATCTAACCATTGGGAACGAAACCATAGGGAAGACTACTTGCATTCTGGTTCGTTTCAAATGGTTATTTTAAATAATGTTGAGGAAGGGATACCGAATATGAAAAAACGAGTATTAGCATTGTGCCTTGCCATAACTTTTTTAACAGTCACAATGTCGGGCTGTGTAAAAGTAGTAAAAATAGGTGAAGAAGGGAAATTAACTGGTGCTAAAACATTTAGTGCTGGTGATGATGTAGATAGTTTTTGGGAATCACAGGCGTTGCCTGAGCTGACCGAAAAAGCAGTAGATTTAGGTGAATTATTAACACAAGCAAATGGGGATTTAGAATCAGTAGCAGAAGAATATGGAACTTATTCCATGGGAGCTAGTGGAGAGTTATCCTATACAGTGAAAGGAACAGCTAGCGTAACTGCAGTAGAGACGGAAAAGAAGGCTGGATATATCGAAGTAAATTTAGAAGGATATGAGGGAACGGAAGTCATAAAAATACAAGTTGGTTCGGTTATGAAAGGGTCTTCTGTACGTGATAGTTTATCCTTTATAAAATTTGGTGATTACACCAACCAACAGGAATACGCAGCGGTAAGTCAAGGAATTAATAGTAAGATTATGGAGACTGTTATTGATCCAGAAGCAGCTGGAGATTTATTAGGAAAGACCATTTCTTTTACAGGATGCTTTACAGTTAAGGGAAATGATGAACTTATCATAACTCCAGTAGCATTGGAAGAAGAATAGAGGTTTGTGCAG
>DVLR01000353.1 GCA_018715425.1 Candidatus Merdenecus merdavium | reverse complement strand
AAAGTTGATTTCTAAATAATTTAGAAATCAACTTTTCTGCATATGGCAGAGGGATCGAGGAAAGATAAGTTCCTTCATTTTTTTAAAAAGCGTATAATCTACATAATATCTACAAATTTATCTGTTAGAATATAAATAAATTTTTTACTCTAGAAGTAATAAAATAAAAGAAAGGTGGCAGAAGGGGGATTATACTTGAATGGACAGATAGAAACACAAGAAATAAAAATTGAAGGCATGTCTTGTGTTAGCTGTGAAGCTAGAGTGCAAAAGGTACTAAGTGGCACAGCAGGGATTCATAAAGCGAAGATTAGTTATAGCAAAGGGACTGGCTTCATTACTTATGATAAAGAGATGATTTCCATGAATGAGATTATTCATGTAATCGAGAACTTAGATTATCATGTTCATCGGGATGGAGAACAGGAAAAAGGTGGTTCTAATCAGATAGTAAAGATCAGTGGTGTCATTTTGATCATGATTGCATTGTATTTTGTGATGAATAGAAGTGGAATAACCAATATATTTAATGTATTTCCTCAAGCTAAAGAGGGGATGAGTTACGGTATGTTGTTCCTGCTAGGTGTCTTAACATCGGTACATTGCATAGCTATGTGTGGTGGCATTAATCTATCTCAATGTATGTCTACACCTCAAAGTGGTAACGGAAAATCCGCATCTTTAAGGCCTAGTTTTCTTTATAATTTAGGCAGAGTGATTTCCTATACCATGGTTGGTGGAATCATAGGGGCATTTGGCTCCGTTGTTAGTTTTTCGGGAAGAGCAAAAGGAATCGTACAAATTGTAGCAGGTATCTTTATGGTAATTATGGGCCTAAATATGTTGAACGTGTTTCCGTGGTTACGTAGGTTTCAAATCAGAATGCCGAACATAATTTCAAAAAAAACCGATTCTCAAAAAAATAGTAATAGCCCTTTCTACGTTGGATTATTAAATGGGCTCATGCCTTGTGGACCGTTGCAGGCTATGCAATTATATGCTCTTTCTACGGGAAGTGTTCTAAGAGGAGCTCTATCCATGTTTCTTTTTAGCCTAGGTACCGTGCCTTTGATGTTTGGTCTTGGGGCTTTAAGCTCAGTAATTAGTAAAAAGTTCACAAAAAAAGCAATGGTAGTTGGATCCGTCTTAGTTGTGATACTGGGTGTATCCATGTTAAACAATGGGCTAAGCTTATCAGGGGTTGCTGTAGGTACCATCAGCTCTAAAGATAGAAGCCGACAAAATCAAGGAGAAATAAAGGATGGTGTACAGATAGTAAAAACATCTTTATCTCCAGGAACCTATGAGCCGATTTTAGTGCAAGTGGGAATGCCAGTAACATGGATCATAGAGGCAGATGAGGGGACCATTAATGGATGTAATAATGAAATCTTCATACCAGAATTTAATATTGAAAAAAAGCTGGAATTAGGAGATAATACAATTACATTTGAACCAACAGAAGTGGGGACATTTACCTATAGTTGTTGGATGGGAATGATTAGAAGCACCATAACAGTAACAGAAATGAATGAAAAATAAAAAAATAAATGAACTTAATAGGAGAATTATATTATGGCAAAGAAATCGAAAGCAAAAGCAAAAGCGATCAATAAAAATAAGACGATCATGATAGGAGTAGGAATGTTTTTACTGATCATGGTATTCATCTTTATTAGTCAAGGAACTCTGTTCAATAAGAAATCCTCAGGATCAAAAAATAAAATAGGAGAATCTGTATTATCAGAGGCTGGAGATTTAATGATACCGATTACTGACATTACATCAACAGCAACCTTTTATCCTGTAGAGGTGGAAGGGACTCAATTAGAAGTTCTAGCAGTGAAATCTTCAGATGGATCGATTCGTACTGCTTTCAATACATGTCAGATTTGTTATAGCTCTGGTAGAGGGTATTATGAACAAGAAGATGATCATTTGGTTTGTCAAAACTGTGGAAATGTCTTTAGTATCAGTCAGATAGAAGTAGAAAAAGGTGGTTGTAATCCTGTACCTATCTTTTCAGAGAATAAAACCGTTGATGAAGAGACCATCACAATTTCAAATGAATATTTAAAAGAGGCTAAGGGTATCTTTGCAAATTGGAAATTGTAAATAAAAAAGAATCCATAGGGTATACGGAGGTTTCCTATGCTTGCTACTAACAAGAATATATTAGTTGTAGATGATGAAGTAAAAATTCTAGATGTAGTATCATCTTATTTAGAAAGTAAAGGATATATGGTTTTTAGGGCAGAAGATGGTCAAGAAGCAATGAAGCTCTTTGAAAGAGAAAACATTTCACTTGTGATCTTGGATCTTATGCTGCCAGATATATCTGGCGAAGAAATATGTAATAGAATTAGACGAAAGTCCAGAACTCCAATTATCATGTTAACAGCCAAAGTAGAGGAAGAGGATCTGATTTCTGGACTTAAAAATGGGGCAGATGACTATATGACAAAGCCTTTTAGCTTAAAGGAATTAGCAGCAAGAGTAGAAACGGTTCTGCGACGATCAAGCGAAGATTTAGTTCCCCTATTTTCGAAGAATTCCTTTCATGATGGAGATTTATTCGTAGACTTTGAACAAAACATAATTAAGAAAAGAGAAAAACATGTAAATTTAACCCGCAGTGAAATGAAAATTTTATCCGCTCTCATAAAGTATCCTGGGAAAGTTTTTACTAGGGACGAACTGATTGAGATAACTCTAGGTAAGGACTATACTGGATACGATAGAGCCATCGATAGTCACATTAAGAATTTGCGCCAAAAAATAGAGGATCATCCAAAAGAACCTATTTATGTCATAACGATTCATGGGAAAGGATATAAATTTGGAGGTGAATAATATGTTTAAAAAAACATTAAAATCTCAATTATCCCTTACCATAGCAATGGTAACTTTAGTTACCGTGACATTGATTAGTTTATTATCAAACATATTAATCAATCAAAAGTTCAAAGACTATATTTCACAACAGCAAAAATCAAAAACGGAAGAAATTGTTTCTAGCTTAAATGAACAATATAATAAAAATAATCATGGATGGAATGAGGACTTTATTCATATCTTGGGGATGTACGCTTTATACGATGGATATATCATAAAGGTATATGAAGATGATGGCAATGTAGTTTGGGATGCAGAGCAACATGATATGAGCTTATGCACTCAGGTGATGACGGATATATCTCAACGAATGGAAGAGACGTATCCTAAGATAAGTGGTAAATTTACTACGAGTGATTATCCTCTAGAAGAAAACGGAAAACCTATAGGAAGGGTTTCCATTAGCTACTTTGGTCCATTCTTTTTGAATGAAAATGACTTTCAGTTTTTAAGTGCATTAAATAAAATATTAGTAGGTGTGGGTCTTTTTTCCTTGTTTTTTTCAATTATTATGGGATGGCTTTTGGCAAAGCGTATTAGTAAGCCAATTACGAATACCATTGCATTAGCAAAAGAAATCTCAGATGGCAATTACGATATCTCTTTTGAAGGGGAGACAAATACGAAAGAACTAAATGAATTGGTCCTTGCCACCACTCATCTAGCCAATTCATTAAATGAGCAGGAAGGTTTAAGAAAAAAATTAACAGCAGATGTAGCACATGAATTACGGACACCTTTGGCTACGGTAAGTAGCCATCTAGAGGCTATGATAGAAGGCGTTTGGGAGCCAACAGAGGAAAGGCTTCAAAGCTGCCATGAAGAAATTGGCCGTATTACCAATTTAGTAAAGGATTTAGAGCGACTGGCTAAAGTCGAAGGTGATAACCTAAAACCCAATAAAGATTTCGTTGATTTATCTAAAATTGTTCATTCTGTCAGTAGAAGTTTGGAAACAGAAATTTATAAAAAAGACTTACATCTTTTTATAGAGGGAGAGAGTGTGACTGTTTCGGCTGATCAGGAAAGAATGAGGCAAGTGGTTTTTAATTTATTATCCAATGCAATTAAGTATACGCCTAAACAAGGAGAGATAAGAATAATCATAAAAGAAACGAAAGATTATGGAGAGATTTATGTGGAGGATAATGGAATTGGAATTCCTCATGAGGAACAGCCTTTTATTTTTGAAAGATTCTATAGAGCAGATAAATCAAGAAACCGTAAACAAGGAGGAGCAGGAATTGGGTTGGCCATTGTAAAGTCCATAGTAAAAGCACATGGTGGGCATGTTGCAGTGGAAAGTGAAGTAGATAAAGGAAGCCGATTTATCATTCAATTACCCAAAAATCAATCATAGATTAGATGTGTTGCTAATGCAACAGATAAATATCTAAACTCCTTGTATACTATTCATGTAGTTACCAATAGGGAAAAGTTCAACATAATAAATGTTGAATAGGATATGATATATATAAATAACAATTGGA
>DVLR01000352.1 GCA_018715425.1 Candidatus Merdenecus merdavium | reverse complement strand
TTATACTTAAACCTTTTAGAAAAGACATAATCATCATACATTTGTGATTTTCTAATCGAAAAAATATCGTCCAAACATATATATGTATCCATACTATGTAATGTATCTTTCTCTTGCTTAGGTAGCTGATTATGAGTTATAATCATATCTTTTGAAAATCTCAATGTAATATCTATATCCTCATCAACTAAATTACCGTCGTTTGACAGTATTAATCTTAAGCAGTTCAGATTTTGAAATAGCTCCTCAAAAGGTTTCCATCCAATAAAATCACTTATCAGTTTTTCTAATTCAACAAACTTATTGTATTTGAGCTTTTCATCTTTATTTCCTTTCAAAGAAGCTCCACCCAGAATTGATAATGATGCAAATTTATCCGTTTCTAATTGACCTAAATTATAGAAATCGGTAGGCAATTCAATCTCAAGACTCTCTGCTACAGCATTAAATTTCTCCTTTCTATTTTCCGAAATAACCTTTGGCTCATTTATAAATAATACTCCCAAGTTATTATTTATCCTCTTTTTTAATCAATGCCATTTAGATAAACATTTTTTAGATAAAAATAGTATATCACATTTTACAGAATGATAAGAATAGTGTTTAGTTAAAAATCAAGGAGTGTGAAGAGATGAATTTTGAACTCTAGGTGAGAGTTTTATGACTCTAAAAGTATTTTTAAGTATGACAAAAAGACAGATTGCATATCTGCCTCATAAGTAAGTATAATAGTGATGAGATTTAAGCTGCCCGATATAAAAATTCCCTGTTTCTCTTTGGACGGAGGTTGATAGGATATTTACGGTCGGGTCTGACTGGTGTCAGATGCTTTTGTATTAAAAGCATAATCTCTATTTCGTCACTGCCATGTTTCAGATATGCTTTGCATATGTTGACTGCAGTGGCGAAATTTATTTTGTAGGAATGTTTTGTATTAGCTCTTGTCCTCACTACTGCATGGGTGGTTACCAGCTCACAGAAATTGTAGAGAATCATGCGGGCATTGATTTCCTGAAGAATACCTTCATATTTACTGCTGTGCCAGTTGACCAGACCAATCGTATATTTGAGCTCACGAAAACTTGTCTCCTCGCTCCAACGCATTCGATATAGCTTTTTGATTTCTTCCAAAGAAAAATCTTCTTTTGAAAGATTTGTAGCGATGCAGATATAGGTTCCATTATCAAGAAGGATGCGTACAATACGAAATTCAATATCGTATTCCGTACAGCTTTCATCAAGAAAATCGAAATTGGAAACTGGCTGGAGAATTGTATAAGTATTAGGATTCCCCAGAGTTTTCTTGGTATAACGTCTGGTGAGTGTGGTTCTAATATAAGTATCAAATTCACTGTCTGGCAGATCATATGCAGATAGAATGCCATTGCTATTGATATCTTTCATGCGGATTACAAAGTTCATATTTTTGTGAATTAGATGAGCAAAGACATTAAAGCTCTCATAACCACGATCAGCCATAAGGATGGCTGGAATGGGATCCGCATAGCGGTCAATCATCGAATTGAGAGCTTCACGTTCATGGAGTTTCTTTTTACCCTGAACAATGAAATCGCAGTAAGTCATGTTGATGATGTCGTAAAGTGCGTTGATGTGGATGGCATTATAACCTTTTTCACCTTCGTTGATAAAAGTCCGCTCATCATTAGGATTTCTATCTATGTTCACATCAGAACCATCACATGCCAGAAGACGATAGCCATGATAAAGATTGTCTGATAAAGTACGACACTGCTCTACAAATGAATGAAACAGAAAACTCCATCCTTCAGGCTGCAGTTTATACCGTTGCTGTGTAAAAGCAGATTTAGATGGAGCGGATAAGGAATGATTGAAGAAATCCAAGAGCTCATTTGAAACAGATTTGCTCTGCATCTGAATCATTAACTGAATATATTCCTGAAATGAAAGTTTACGATTTCTGGTAAAATCGCTTTCTGGATTTTGACAGAACATGAAATGAATGTCATCCAGTTCTGCAATGCAGTTGTCGAGAGTGGATTTTAAATTTGATAAGTAGTTTTGAGCCATTATAGTGCCTCCTTAAAAGTGTTTATATTTAAGGCTTGCGCAACATTTTTTGGCTATCTTGTCAACTACTTTTTGTAATATTTTTTAAGTTTTTGGCACAAAAAAATAGTGGTCTTCCACAATGGGAAACCACTAAAATTATATTGAATTAAGCCTAACTAAATGGCATTGCATAATTTTATGGTTATTTTTCTTTTCAGTTAACGTGATGGAATCCAAACGCATTTTTACTTCTCTTGCACTTTCTGTAAGGGCGAGAGACGCAATTTTCTCTTTCATTTTTTCTTTATGCTGTAACATATGGATTAGGGTAGAACCGTATTCATAGGCTTCTTCTTTGGTGAAATCCCTGATCACCCATTCATCACAGGCGAATTCACATTCGCTGTTTACTAACTTTTCCAAATAATAGATTAGTGGGTTGAACCAATGGATACAAGTGATTAACTGCATAAACCATTTATACAACATGTCTTTATATTGATAATGAGTAGTCTCGTGGATCAGAATATAGTATAATTGATTTTCTGTTAGAGTTTCATTTGGTAACACAATATAATTCTTTCGGATACCTAGTAGAAGAGGTGAAGCAATCAGGGAAGAGGAATAAAGTTCCATATTCTTACGAATCTTCTTAGTTTCACAGATGTGGCTTAAGATATTAAGCATATCGGGGTCATCGATGGGTATCCAGGTTGATTTTATGTATTTAAAAAAACTTTGGTATTTCGTTACTTTTCTAATCAAAAGAACAGAAGATACTATGAGCCATAGATAAAAGGCATAGGTGGATAAGATTCCTCTATTATTTCCAAGTGTTACATTATTCCCAATTTTTACATTATCTCCCAATATGACCGTATTGGAAGCTTCTTCTCCCTCTCCAAAGAATGATTGATATGCAGAAGTTGATTGCACTAGATTAAATATATTTCCAGTGATGCTGACTGATGGTGTAAAGGGAAGGAAGAAACGCAGCAAGATGATTAAGAGTAAATAGTATTGAAAGCGTCTTCCTAACTTGTCTTTAATGAGTGGCC
>DVLR01000351.1 GCA_018715425.1 Candidatus Merdenecus merdavium | reverse complement strand
TAATTGGTGCATTTAGTGCATTTGGGGTATTTTTATACAGACAGTTTTTTTTATCCATTCCAGATTCTTTATTGGAAGCGGCTAGAATAGATGGATGTTCTGAATTTTCTATTTACGCAAAGATTATTATGCCACTATCAAAATCTGCAACAGCTAGTTTAGTCATATTTACCTTTGTGGCAACCTGGAACGATTTTTTGGGCCCATTAATTTACTTAAATAGAGATGAAATGAAAACATTGCAATTGGGAATGCGTAACTTTCAAACTCTTTATAGTGCAGATTATGCACTGTTAATGGCTGCGGCAAGTTGCTCTATATTACCTGTCATTGTTGTTTATTTATTCGCACAGGATCAATTTATTGAGGGGATAGTGTCCTCAGGAATAAAGGGATAGAAAGGGGATCATATGTTATATCCAGAAGTAACGGAAAGTAGGTCGGTATGGGATTTAAATGGAATATGGGAATTTAAGTTAGATGATGGTACAGGTATTCCAAGCAAGTGGTATAGGTCAAAGTTGGAAGATTCTGTTCCTATGCCTGTTCCTGCATCCTATAATGATATTTATGAAGGTAGAGAATATAGAGAGCATATGGGGTATGTTTTTTATCAAAAAGAGATCATGATAACAAAGGAAATGTTACGAGATAGACTGGTATTACGATTAGGGTCCGCAACCCATAAGGCAGAGATTTATATTAATTCACACTTGGCAACGAAACATAGGGGAGGTTTTTTACCATTCGAGGTAGAAATAAACGACTATAGTCAGGTTGGAAAGAATTATATAACCATAGCTGTTGATAATACCATCGATGATTCTACACTTCCAGTAGGGCATCTTTATGAAAAGGAATACCCTGGGTTGGGTAAAGTAAAATTTAACGATGCTAATTTTGATTTTTTTAATTATGCGGGGCTAATGAGACCAATAAAACTATATACAACGCCAAAAAACTATATAGAGGATATTACGTTGCGAACATCTATAGATGGAACAGTTGTATACAATATAGATTGTGTTGGAAAAGGAGAAGTAACCATCTTTGTTTTTGATGAAGATGGTAATAGGGTTGCAAGGGCAGAGGGAAGGTCTGGAAAATTCATAATAGAATCACCCCATTTATGGCAACCGTTAAATGCATATTTATATAAAATGAGAGTATGCTTCTCCAGTGATAAGATGGATCTATACGAAATGGCATTTGGAATCCGAGAGGTTAAAGTTGAAGGGAATCAGTTTTTTATTAATGAGAAACCGTTTTATTTTAAGGGATTTGGGAAGCATGAGGATAGCCCTATTAACGGAAGAGGCTATAATGAGGTTGTGAATATAAAGGATATGAATCTGCTAAAGTGGATAGGTGCCAATTCTATTAGAACATCCCATTATCCGTATTCTGATGAAATGATGCGCTTATGTGATCAACAAGGAATCGTTGTCATAGATGAGGTTGCTGCTGTGGGACTCAACTATAATTTTATGGCAACGAATCATAATATGGAGCAAGGGAAGGCTATCAATACATGGGATTTGATTAAAACTTATCCTCAACATAAACAGGATATAACAGAATTAATTAATAGAGATAAAAATTATGCATGTGTTGTGATGTGGTCTGTTGCAAATGAACCTGCAAGTGCAGAAAAAGGGGCATACGAGTACTTTAAACCATTAGTAGAGTTAGCAAAAAAATTAGATGTACAAAAGCGCCCCGTCACCATTGTTACACAAGAGGCATCCAATCCAAAAGAGTGTAAAATAGCCGAATTAGTGGATATTATAGCAATAAATCGATACTATGGCTGGTATAATAGCTGTGGAAATCTAAAATTAGCAAGGTCAGTATTAATGGATGAATTTGAAGGATGGGAAAAACGTTGTCCCAATAAACCTATTATGGTTTGTGAATATGGGGCAGATGCAATAGCTGGTTTCCATGATACGACACCAACCATGTTTAGCGAGGAGTATCAAATGGACTTCTTAAAAGAATATCATAAGATTTTTGATAAAGTACCAAATCTTATAGGGGAACATGTTTGGAATTTTGCTGATTTTAATACAGAAGCATCTACAATGCGTGTGCAGGGAAATAAAAAAGGGATTTTTACCAGAGATAGAAAACCTAAGATGGCGGCACATTACTTAAAGAGAAGATGGGAAGGAAGAGAAAAGCTCAATTGATTATGGTTGCAAAATCATATAGATGTTATATACTTTTATAAAAAGAGCAGCTAGTCCTATATGTTTGTTATAGGACTAGTTTTCTGATATCAAATAAGGAGTGGCTTTATATGGGGAAAATAAAAGTGATCGTTGTAGATGATCTGGTCATACATACGAGACGATTAGAAAGGCTTATAAATGCAACGGAAGATTTAGAATTAGTGGCTATAGCTCAAAGTGGAAAAGAAGCAATTGAAGTGGCCACTATGCATGAGCCTGATATTATGTTAATTGATATTCAGATGGAGCATACCATGGCAGGGATAGAGGCTGCCCAAGAAATCAACCTAAGATTACCAAATATAAAAATAATAATACTTACGGTACATAAAGATGAAAGTATTATTTTTGCAGCATTCCAAACAGGAATCGTAGATTATATATTAAAAACTGCATCAGATCAGGAGATTTTAGATGCTATATATTCTGCTGATCAAAATCTTTCACCTATACGTCCAATGATTGCGGAGAAAATACGTAACGAATTTCAAAGAATGAAGGAAAGCGAGAAAAGCATATTATTTATTATTAGAATTGTTTCTAAATTAACTCCTAGTGAATTAGAGGTGCTACAGCTCTTAGCAGAAAATAAAACACGAAAAGATATTGCAGCAATAAGATGTGTGGAGCAGGATACTATAAAAAAACAAATTAGTAGTATCCTTAGAAAATTCAATAAGAGTAATTATAAAGAAGTTTTAGATATTTTAGATGAGTTGCAGATATTTGAATTAATAAAGAAAATATAGAGGAAAAGAATTATGGCAGTGTACTTAATCATCCCCCTTGTGCTCCTTTTATTAGGCTCTCTATATAAAAAGAAGTCTAGTGTATCAATAAGATTTTTAGCTGGGATATGTTGTGGATGGATGATATCTATCCTATGTTTGATCTTATATTTAAGTAAACAAAGTTATTATTGGCAAGAGGTAAATACTATTTTTTATGTACCAAAGAGCTTATGGAATGTACTAATCTCTACTGTCAATATTAGAGCAGACATGTTGATTAGAGGCATAAATATAGGTGTAGGGTTATTATATTATAGCGTTATTTGTTTTGGTGTAGCTTTTATTAGTAAGAGGGGGAAACAAAACAGGAAGAAATATTTGTTATTTTCAATATCACCTATTCTACAGATATTATTATTTGATCCTAAAGTACAATCTTATCTTCAACATGAGATTGTATATACTTTAGGAGCTTCATATCGAGAGTACAATACTATGTACAAATATTTAGAACATATATGCAGAACAATAAATTTATTATACTGTATTTTTGGTTTGGCCTTATTACTTTATTACTATATTTATTATCCCAAAATAAAGTTTCTAGGAATATACACCCTATTTAATTTGATTTGTATAACACCAATTACAATATTATTTTATTATGTCTTTCGGTGGTATCCAACCATACTGATAAAACCTACATTTAAGCCAGGGTATTACAATTATTTAATCCCTCATTTTCAAGGGAATATAAGGAGCAATCAAATTTATTTTTTTGTATTTTTTGTATTGTATTTAGCATTAACGGTATATATATATAAATATAGTACCATGGAGGATTATTATAAAAAGGATTATGCAAAGATTGATATTAGCATGGATCTAACCAATATTGGTATTAATGGTTTTACTCATACCATTAAAAATCACATCCAAGGAATTAAATCAGAAACAGAATATTTAGCAGAGCGATATAGTACTGATGAAGAAGTAAACATGAGTACCAAGCTTATTTTAGAATCTTGTGATATATGTTTTATTAGTATAGAATATGCTAATAAGCATTTGAAGAATCTAAATTTAACTCTAAAACTCATCCCTATTGTAAACCCGATAAAGCTTGCGTTAGATCAAATGAAAAGTGTGGATGATAAAATTGAAATTACTTATAATGAAAGAGTGGGAAACACTATGGCTTATATAGATGAAGGGGCATTTAGACAAGTAATGATAAACTTGATTTTAAATGCAGTAGAAGCCATCGAAGAGAAAAACAATGGGAAGATAGATTTGATGATTCAGGAGAAAGGCAGATGGGGAATGATCCAGGTCATAGATAATGGGAAGGGAATAGATGAG
>DVLR01000350.1 GCA_018715425.1 Candidatus Merdenecus merdavium | reverse complement strand
AGTTCTTGGATGTTTTTTACTCGGTGTTTTCGTAACACTTGCAGAACCAGATTTACAGGTTCTAACGAAGCAAGTCCCAGCAGTACCAGATATGGTGTTAGTATTAGCCGTTGCATGCGGAGTTGGGATTTTCTTAGTATTTGCGCTATTGCGTATCTTATTTCAAATAAAACTTTCTTATATGTTTATTTTCATGTATGCATTAGTCTTTATTGTTGCAGCTTTTACTGGCTCGGATTTTATTGCTGTGGGTTTTGACTCAGGAGGAGTGACTACAGGTCCCATAACTGTACCGTTTATACTAGCGTTGGGAGTAGGGGTATCTTCCGTACGCGGTGGAAAAAGTGCAGAAGAAGATAGTTTTGGCTTATGTGCATTGTGTTCGATAGGTCCAATCCTTGCAGTCTTAATCTTAGGTATGTTCTTTGATTCTAGTCAAAGTGGTTATGCTTTTGAAACCGTATCTAATGTTTCTAGCGCTAAAGAGCTTTTCTCTTTATACACAAATGGTTTTGTAATGTTTGCTAAAGAAGTGTTCATTGCTATGTTACCCATTATAGTCATCTTCTTTGTTTTACAACCCTTTAGCTTAAAGTTACCAAAAAGCCAGCTGATAAAGATTGTTATAGGATTGATTTATACCTTTATCGGTTTGACCATTTTTTTAACAGGAGTTAATATTGGATTCATGCCAGCAGGAACGTATTTAGGAGAGGCCATTGGAGGATTATCATACCAATGGATTTTAATCCCCCTTAGCATTATGATAGGATTCTTTGTGGTGGCGGCAGAACCTGCTGTACACGTACTAAATAAGCAGGTGGAGGACATTACCAGTGGAACTATTTCAAGAAAAATGATGATGTCTGGATTATCTATTGGAGTATCCATAGCACTTGTTTTGGCAATGATACGCATTATGACAGGAATCAGTATTTGGTATTTCCTATTGCCAGGATATGGGATATCTTTAATACTTACATTTTTCGTACCACCTATTTTTACTGCTATTGCCTTTGACTCTGGAGGTGTTGCATCGGGAACTATGGCAGCAGCATTTTTATTACCATTTGCTATGGGTGTTTGCACAGCTTTTGGGGGCAATCCCATGGAGGATGCCTTTGGGATTATTGCCATGGTAGCCATGATGCCCTTAGTATCTATCCAGATCATGGGGATGATTTATGCAATGAAGTTGAAAAAATCAGAGCTTGCAGAAAACATAGAAGAAAATATAGAAGAAGATGTGGATGTAATTGAAATGTAGATGACAGACAAAGGTACATTATCTAACTTTAAAAGAGAGGATTACATATGGTACTAGATTTATCAAAAGGGGCAGCATTGGTGCTTATGATTACCATCGTGGATCGTGGAACTGGAGATAAGGTAGTTGAACTACTGAAAGCAGAAGGAGCAGAAGTAAATCTGCTTACTTATGCAAGAGGTACTGCTAGTTCAGAAATTATGGAGTATTTAGGTTTAGCAGATACAGAAAGGGAAATCGTATTTACACCAATAGGTCTGGGAACCTCAAAAAAGGTCATAAAAAAAATAAGAGAACGATTTCGTTTGGAAAAACCAGGAAAGGGCATTATATTTACAATTCCAATCAGCAGTATTTGTGGAAAGCTATCTGCCAAACTTTTATACGAGACGGATCAAGGAGATGAGATCAGTATGGAAAAAACAGATTTTGAGTTAATAATCGTGATAACCACTAGGGGATATGCAGATGATGTAATGTCAGCGGCTAGAGGAGCAAAAGCTACTGGTGGTACTGTTATTCACGCCAGAGGAATGGGACATAAAGCAGCTGAAAAGTTTTTTGGAATCACGGTCCAACCAGAAAAAGAGTTATTATTTATTTTAACTCAGAACAACATAAAGAAGGATATCATGAAAGCCATTGTTTCGAAGTATGGAATGAATACGGAAGCTAAAAGTGTGGTATTTTCACTTCCAGTCAGTGATGTAGATGGCTTGCCTGAAGGATTCAGACAACAAGAAATAAAAGATTGATGCCAATATCCCATTCACAAAGAGATATCGTTGTGATGGGATATTTTTAGGCTTTGAAAGGGAGATTTTTTAACTCTAGGTGAAACCAATGGAGTTTTTGTATCTATTACTAAAAAAAGAACATGATTATGATCATAAATATGTTAATATGGTTATCATACCATATGGTATGATAACATGTAGAATGACAGGATATATTATCATTCAATCCAGATAAGTCTAAAAACAGATAAGTCAAAGATAGAATGATCAGAAAACAATCGGATGAAGTGAGGGACTGTTATGATATATTTGGACAATGCAGCTACAACTCTTAGAAAACCACCAGAAGTAGCCAAAGCAGTAGTAGAAGCAATGGAACATATGGGAAATGCAGGTAGGGGAGCTTATAGTGAGTCTTTAGGGGCACTTCGAACCATATATTGGGCTAGAGAAAAACTATCCAATTTATTTCATGGATTCGGAGCTATGAGTATTGCATTTACAGCCAATGCAACCCAAAGCCTGAATACTGCTATATTAGGTAGTTTTAAGCCTGGAGATCATGTAATTACAACTGCTTTAGAGCATAACTCTGTTCTTCGTCCTCTTTATTTGTTACAAGAACAAGGATTAAAATTAACCATTGTTGATGCAGATAAAAATGGAAAAATAAAAATAGATGATATAGCAGCAGCTATTTGCGAAAATACGAAGGGTGTGGTCTCCACACATGTATCTAATGTAACAGGTAATGTGGTGGATATAGAGAAGATTGGAGAGATTTGTAAAAAAAATAATATTCTCTTTATTGTGGACGCTTCCCAAAGTGCAGGTATACTTGATATTAATATGAAAGAAATGAACATTGATATTCTTTGCTTTACAGGACATAAAGCTTTGCTAGGGCCACAAGGAACAGGTGGAATATGTGTGAGGGAAGGGATTACCATTGAGCCACTTTTAGTAGGAGGAAGTGGTATGGATTCTTTTTCTAAATATCATCCTGATAAAATGCCTACATCCCTTGAGGCTGGCACCATCAATAGTCACGGCATAGCAGGTTTACTTGCAGCACTAAATTATATTGAGAAGATCGGAATTGAGGAGCTTAGAAAACGAGAAGAAGGATTGGTAAAGCAATTTTATCAGGGAGTTTTTGGGATCCCTGGCGTTACGATATATGGAGACTTTTCAGAATTTCCACGGGGAGCAATTGTATCTTTAAATATTAGAGATTATGATTCTGCTTCTGTATCGGATCAGCTCTTTGATGTATATGGAATCTCAACGAGATCTGGAGCTCATTGTGCACCTTTACTTCATGAAGCTTTAGGGACGAAAGAGCAGGGAGCTGTTAGGTTTAGCTTTTCAAGCTTTAATACAGAAGATGAAGTAAGGACGGCTATTGAGGCAGTCAAAGAATTGGCAAAGGATGAGGAAAGGTAGAAATATGAATTTAAAACATTTAGAAGCCTTTGTAAGTGTGACACATACAGGTAGTTTTTCAAAAGCAGCAGAACAATTGTATCTGACCCAGCCAACCGTTAGTTCCCATATTCAAGCTTTGGAAAAAGAATTGGGATGTTTATTATTTGTAAGAACAACGAAAGAGGTAGAACTTTCTATTGATGGCAGAAGGTTATACCATAGGGCTGTAAAAATGTTAGAACTTGAAAGAGAGATAAAAAGTGATTTTTGCAAAAAAGCAAGTAAGGGAAAACAAAGAATTCAAATTGGTGCATCTACCATTCCAGGACAGTATATTTTACCGAAAATGCTACCAGAATTTCTAAATCAATATCCAGAAATCCAAATGGAAATTGTGGATGGAGATAGTATGGAAATCATAGATATGGTTTTAAAGGGAAGGATTATCCTTGGATTTACAGGAACGAAAACCAAGGACGAAACTCTTGTTTTTGAACCATTCTTTCAAGATCAGATGGTATTAATTACACCCAACACAAAAGAATATCAGAAGTATCAAAACTCCGAATTTCCCTTAGAGCAGTTATATCATGAACGGATGATTGTACGGGAGGAGGGATCTGGAACCAGAATGGAAACAGAACATTACCTAGAACAGATGGGATTAAATTTAAAGCGGATAGAAACCGTTGCTGTTATGACCAACCAGGAAAGTATTAAAAAAACAATTGCCAATGGTATGGGAATTGGGATTATGTCTAAAAGTGCTGCGGAGGATTTTATCCAGGAGGATCGCCTCTTATCTTTCTCTTTATCCAATACAAAGCTCTACAGAAATTTATATATGGTTTGGGAAAAGAAAACCTCCATGGATGATTATATTCGCCAATTCATACAGTATATGAAAGGCTATTATTACGATTCTACTTATTTATAAAGAATCTCTATCACTGAATGTTTAAGAGTTATATTCTTTTTCTTATCTGTTTATGATACAATATCTCTTAGATCATTTACAAAAATATTCATATAGATGTAAGGAGTCGTAATG
>DVLR01000349.1 GCA_018715425.1 Candidatus Merdenecus merdavium | reverse complement strand
CGATTCATAGCTAGCATTTCATCTCTACTTGTATCTTCTTCTAGTTCATAGTTATCTTTTACCTGTTCATAAATCCTCTGAGAGATCACTCTTAATCGTTCTTTATCTGGATAATCATCAAACATTAAGCTTCCATCGTACTCCATTTTATCGCATTCTTCTTCAACATACATCTGTACTTCTTTGGCTATTTTCGGATACATGGATTTCACCATTGCAGAATCCTTCTCCCGACCAGTGCCAAAATCAAATAATCCTGGCATTTGGTAAACTTGGTAAAAAGGCACTGGCTCTTCCATTGCCCCCAGCGGTCTCTCATATGGATTCATATTCATTGACATATAATGTCTTGATAGACTTCTATTTCTTATATTATAGTAATCGTTGTCATTCATGTAACTTCCCCTTTATGGTAAATATCTAATATACTATATGCATAAAAAACAGAAAAGTTCGTACCTAATAATCGAAGCCTACCACTGGAGATGCAAAATATAAGAATGTTTTATCTTGTCCCTCATCGTAATTCATGGCGATATTTAAGTTAACACGTCCACCCTTAGTCTCTTTATACTCTTTGATTCGATCTGTATATCCATAAATCGTATAGAGCTCCATATCTCTGTGTTCAGAAACCACAATCCCATTCATCGTTGCCAATAATTTATCAGACAGCTCATTTCTTGCATCTAAATCTATTTTACCTTTATAAGATCCCTTTAAATTAATGGTGGTATTATGATCCTTTGTATCCGTTTGCATCCATTGATCCACAAGATCTTTGTACTTCATTGCACTATTTAAATCTTCTTGGATTTGAATTTTTATTATTACGTACTGATCTGTTTTTATCGTGCCATCTGTCATTTCATGTTCCATAGTAACGAACTGAATGGTTGTGATAGCCTGTCTTGCATTTTTTATCAGTTTTACTTCCGATCTTGGCACTTCATATATACTTTCTATTTCATAGTCTGAAGTAATGCCTAGCTGATTTGCAATGGAAATGACATAAGGTTTGCGCTGACTTAATTCTAAGTATTCCTGATCATAAGTTCCAATGGATTCTATTAAACTCTCCTGGTTTTTTAATCCAAAACTTGAAAATGCCTCTACAATATCGGCATCCTGATTCTCTTTTATATAGTGACCATAGATAAATTGCATCCCTGCCAGAATCCATAGACCAATGACCATATGGGGAATGTAATGTTTTAATTTTTTTTTCATATTCTACCTCTTCACGTATGATTCTTTCAAACCTATCTTCTTGATGATATCTTTGATTAATCATATTCTTCCCCAAAAAACATAGGCCTATACCATTAGAGGGAACATTTATTTAATCACAAAAAATAATCCCACAATCGATTTTAACTCTGATTGTGAGATTATGTTTATGATTTAATATATGCCTTAATACAAATATTTTTCTATTTCTTCTGATTCTATATTCTCTTTGGATATCCAGGTAAAACCTGTATCAACCCTTTTATCATTAGGCATATTCGCTATGGCTCTAGCCCCTGCTACAATAGAGACGTATCCCATACCATATGGATTCTGTGATACGGCTCCAGATAAGGAACCATCTTTTATAGCCCTTACTTGTTTTTCTCCTGCATCAAATCCTACTGTTACAATATCATCTCTCTTTTCATCTTTACATGCTTGAAGGATACTGAGAATGGTATCTTCATTGGTTCCAAAATAAGCATCTACTTCTGGATGTTCCTCTAATACCTTAGAAGCTGTGACATCCAGTAGTTCGTCTTTATTTTCATATGCAATTTCCACAATACCAAGACCTGGATGGTGTTCCTTTATCTCTTCTGTAAAGCCTTCTATACGGTCTTTACTTGTTTGAGTTTCTGGATTGTGAGATAAGATTGCAATATTACCTTTCCCCTCTAACATCTGACTGATCTGCCTTGCAGCTTCTTTGCCCGCCTCAAAGTTATCTGTGGCGCAAAAGGCTGCTTCCAAACCATTGGAAACTCCAGAATCCACAGCAATAACTGGAATTTTATTTTCTTTTGCAGTTTCAAATTGGGCTTGGAAAGAATTGAAGTCAATTGCAGCCATACATAACAACGTAGGATTTTCTGATAAAATTCCATCAATCATATTGATCTGTTCTTCAACTTCCATTCCAGAGGATGGAGACTCAAAGACAAGCTTAATCTTATCTTCTCCTTCATACTGTAACGATTCATTTAAGTCATCTACGGCTTTTTGCGCTCCTACCTCAACAGCTTGCCAATAAGGTTTTTTTGAATCCATACCGACAAAAGATATGTGAGATTTGGGAGGTATATTCACACCTTCAATAGAGGTGTAATCTATTTTACTTTGAGCCTCATCTAAAAGTACTTCTGCTTCTACTACATCTTGAGGATTCTTCTTACATCCTGCAAGACTTAGATTAATAACAAGCACAATAGCTATGAATAAACTTATTTTCTTTTTCATTCTAATCCCTTCTAACTTATTCGTATAGATAGGCGGTTAATTCATCACTATCTATATTCTTTGCATCGTACCAGATCTCTCCAGTATCTACATCTTGCAGAGGATGGCCTAGTGCCCCTGTTACCGCCATAGTTATGGCTTTATAGCCTAGTTGTTCATAATTGATGGCAACTGCTCCTGAAAGCACACCTTCACGAATCGCCTGCATTTGAACTGCTCCTGAATCAAAACCTACCCCCAAAATTCCTTCAGCACTTAATCGGCTAATTTCCTGATTGGTTTCTAACATACATTCTGAAGCTACTTGACTAGTTGCAAATACTGTAATCAAATCTTGCTTATTTAAGAGTTCATTGATTTTAGGTCTCATAGCCTCAGGGTCAAATTCTCCTAAAACGGTAGGCGCAACCACTTCAATCATATACTTCGATGTTTCTACCTCTCGATTATATTTCTCATACCCTTCTACAGAAGTTTTTGAAAAGCCTAAAAGATCAGCCATTTTATCGATATAACCTTGTGTTCTTGCATCAATGGTTGGATTATCTGGGTTTTCACAAATAACTCCTAAACGAAGGACTTCTTCCTCCCCTACACCACTTATTTTATCTTTCAGTTTTGCATAAGTATTCGTAGCAGCTAGCTGCCCCATAGCATAAGAATCTGGAGTAGCATGAGCAGCTAAAACATTTCTAATTTCATCGTTTACCTCTAAGCGGATTCCAATGATAGGAACTCCACTTTTATAAGCATCTTGTAATACTTCAATTTTACTTTGAGGATCTTTTAAGTAAAAACTAAACCCTCTTGACTCTTTTCCCATTTCGTCTAGTAGGACCTCATCAAAATCATTCTGCTCGCGAATAACTTGAAGATTCTTTAGGTTTAATTCCCCTTTTGCCTTTTCTATTCCACGTTCTATATTGGACCAATACTTATCCTCTAACTCTGATGCATAGAATATAATAGATGTATCCCCTCTTTCATGATCATCCTCTTCTTCCTGACCAGATTCAACCTCCAACATAGCTGATTCCGTATCCAGTAGCGTAGTATCTAAGGTAGTCTCTTGTGACGTTTCCATATTGGATACAGATTTATTAGTCTTCTTTCCTTGACAACTGGTAATCATCAAGCTCACCATAACAATTCCCAATCCTAATTTTACTACTCTATTTTTCTTCATCACTTATCCTCATTTCCTAGACTCATAGATCTTATAAAGGTATTGGTCTAGAATTTATCTATGTTTTTCATACATGCTTTATTTTACTTGATATAAGGCAGAAATACAATAGATTTTGAAGAGTATTTTACTTCCATAAGCACTTAAGTCCCAAGTGAATTTAAAAAGACCAAGCCCCTATCTCAGAGCTTAGTCCTTATTGTTTACTATTATGATGAAATTTACTGTTCAACACCAACCATGACAGAAGTGGATTTAATC
>DVLR01000348.1 GCA_018715425.1 Candidatus Merdenecus merdavium | reverse complement strand
AAAGGAATGGGAATAAAAATGAAGAAACCAATGTTAGTGATTATGGCAGCAGGTATTGGAAGTCGATATGGAGGGTTGAAACAAATCGATCCCATTGATGAGGAAGGTCATCTGATTATAGATTTCTCCATTTACGATGGAATCAAGGCTGGATTTGAAAAGATTGTATTTATCATAAAAAGAGAGGATGAAGAAAGCTTTAAAGAAGTGATAGGTAGACGTATCGAAGAACATATCGAAGTAATCTATGTTTACCAGGATTTGGATTTCCTTCCAGAAGGATATGATGTGCCAGAAGGCAGAGTGAAACCGTGGGGAACAGCCCATGCTTTACTAAGTTGCGAATCTGTAATCCATGGTCCTTTTGCCATTATTAATGCAGATGATTACTATGGGCCACATGCCTTTCAGTCCATCTATGATTTTCTAATGAATTTAGAACAAGGAGAACCATATCATTATGGAATGGTTGGTTATCTATTAGAAAATACATTAACGGAACATGGTTATGTGGCAAGAGGTGTTTGCCAGATTGATGAAAACCATAGGCTCGTGAATATCCATGAGAGGACTCATATTGAAAAAAGAGGAAAGAGTAGCGTCTATACTGAGGATGGCGGACAAACATGGGTGACCATTCCAGAGGGTAGTACAGTGTCCATGAATATGTGGGGATTTTCAGAAGAGTTTGTGACAGAGGTGAAAGATAGATTTATAAAGTTTCTAGAACAGAATTTACAGAAGGATCCATTAAAGTGCGAATATTTTTTACCTTCTATTGTAGGTGAGCTACTTGAAGAAGGAAAAGCAACGGTAAAGGTATTAAAAACTTCAGAACGGTGGTACGGGGTAACGTATAAAGAAGATAAAGAAAGGGTAGTAAATGCCATTGCTGCTTTAAAAGATCAAGGAATCTATCCTTCAAATTTGTGGGAATCCTTTGCGTTAAACCATAAAGAAAAGGATCCGTTTCTTCCTATTAAAGAAATATGGAATCAATTTCAATTTGAAGGTGAATATTTAAGTAGCAGAGATTATGGAAGTGGACATATCAATGATACCTTTTTGGTAGAAGGTATAACCGATGATCAACAGAAGAAACAGTACATTATACAAAGAATCAACCATAATATATTTAAAAATCCAGAACAATTAATGAGTAACATCAGTCGGGTTACGGATCATTTAAGAAAAAAGATTATCTTAAATGGAGGCGATCCCAATAGAGAAACATTAAATATCATTAAGACAAAGAACGAAAAAGATTTTTATCTGGATCAAAAGGGAGAGTATTGGAGGGCTTATGTATTTATTACCGATGCCATGAGCTTAGATCAAGTGGAAGAAACGGAGGATTTTTATGAAAGCGGCGTAGCCTTTGGTAATTTCCAGTATCTATTATCGGATTTTCCAGCCGAAACCTTATATGAGACCATTCCCAATTTTCATCATACCAAGGATCGTATACGGAAGTTTCACCATGCAATAGAGAAGGATGTGTGTCATCGCGTTGGCTTAGTAGAAGAAGAAATAGCATTTATTCTTAATCGAGAAAGGGATGCGGTGATCTTAGATGAAATGCTGGAAAGAGGGGAATTACCATTACGTGTGACTCATAATGATACAAAATTGAATAATGTAATGTTAGACAAAAAGACTGGAAAAGGTATTTGTGTTGTAGATTTAGATACGGTAATGCCAGGACTGGCAATTCATGATTTTGGCGATTCGATCCGTTTTGGCTCTAGTACTGGTTTAGAAGATGAAAAAGATTTATCTAAAGTTTCCTGTGATATGGATTTATTTGCAGCCTACGTAAAAGGATTTTTAGAAGGTTGTAAAGGGAGTTTAAAAGATATAGAGATCGACAATCTAGTCTTAGCATCTAAAGTGATGACGTTAGAGTGTGGGATCCGTTTTCTTACGGATTATTTAGAAGGAGATCATTATTTTAAGATTCAACGAGAGGAACATAATTTAGATCGGACAAGAACACAGTTAAAACTAGTTGCAGATATGGAGAAAAAATGGGATACTATGATAGAGATCGTAAATCAATATCGATAGTATATTGAGCAATTGGATGCTATTGTGAATGAAGCTAGAAAGGAGAATAGATAAATGGCTATTTTAGTAACTGGTGGAGCAGGTTATATCGGAAGTCATAGTTGTGTAGAATTATTAAATAGTGGTTATGAGGTCGTTGTTGTCGACAATTTAATAAATTCCAGCGAAAAATCTTTAAAAAGAGTTGAGGAGATTACAGGGAAGAAGGTTCGGTTTTATCAGATGGATCTCTTGGATCAAAAAGCTCTTGAATCTGTTTTTGAAAAGGAAAACATTGAATCTGTCATCCATTTTGCTGGATTAAAAGCGGTGGGAGAATCTGTTGAAAAGCCATTGGAATATTATTATAATAATGTGACAGGTACATTGATTCTATGTGATGTGATGAGAAAGTTTGGCGTAAAAGATATGGTGTTTAGCTCTTCGGCAACGGTATATGGCAATCCTAAAACCGTTCCTATTTCAGAGGATTTCCCACTATCAGTAACCAATCCTTATGGCCGAACAAAGCTTATGATAGAGGAAATATTACAGGACATTTATACTTCAGATCCTGAATGGAACATCATTCTTCTTAGATACTTTAATCCTATTGGTGCACATAAGAGTGGAAAGATAGGCGAGAATCCCAAAGGGATACCCAATAATCTCATTCCTTATATCACTCAGGTTGCTATAGGAAAGCTAGATTGCCTAGGAGTCTTTGGTGATGACTACGAAACCGTAGATGGCACAGGAGTGCGTGATTATATACACGTTGTAGACTTAGCTATTGGCCATGTAAAAGCCATAGAGAAGCTAGAAGAAAAGAAAGGGATCCTGATTTATAATCTGGGAACTGGTAGAGGCTATAGTGTTTTAGAGATGATTCACGCATTTGAAAAAGCCTGTGGGAAAGAGATAAAATATAAGATTCTTTCAAGGAGACCTGGAGATATTGCAGAATGTTATGCCGATCCTCAAAAGGCAAAGGATGAATTACATTGGGAAGCAACGAGACCGTTAGAAGAAATGTGTGAAGATTCCTGGCGTTGGCAATCAAACAATCCTAAAGGATATGAATAGAATGATGGTATACTTATCTTTGATTCAGAGTATATTCTGGATAGGAGGATAAACAGAATGAAAAAGATTCTTGTATTTTTACTAGATCTTTTACTGATCATATCCATTGCTACTTTATGCTTATGTATAAATGTTCGTTCCTTAAGCGTAAGTTTTATTGAAGAAGGTGTGATAAAGGATATGATCTTAGAAGAGGTGGGCAAATCCATTGCAAGCACATTTCCAGGTTTACCAGAGTCAGTGATCCATCAGTTTCAAAAAAACATACAGGAGAATGAAGATATTACAAGAATAATCAATAAATATCTAAGTTCTATTAAGCTTGGTTCAGATGGACAAGTGGAATTAGACACTCCTAATATTGATGAAGAGCTACTAGGGATTGCCAGTGATGGAATTACCATGGCAGAAGAGTTTATTGGAATTTCATTACCCCAGGAACAAAGAACATTACTAGAACAACAATTGCTTGAAGGAAATCGACAGATCAGTGAGGAAATTGAAGAAACCATTGGCCAGGAGGCTGCTAAAAACTCAGATCTTATGAATATTCTTAGGATTTATGCACTGGTTACATCTACAACCATTCATTTACTTTTAGGTGCATTTAGTGGTATCTTATGCTTATTTATCATTCTATTAAGTTATAGAAAGTCAAAATGGATGAAGAATATTGGTTTTGTGGGGATATTAACAGCAGTCCTTGTAGGTTTCTTATTTCCAAATCTTCTATTAATCCTCGGGCAGGAAATCCTGCCATCCATAGGTGGTACTCAAGCTTTTCAGATGGAGAGATTCTACACTCAGGGGATGATATTTGGAGGAATAGGACTCTTATTCCTTGTTATATATTCACTGAAAAAGCTCGTAAGAAAATGGTAAAGTTGAATCTCTCGTCCTACTCCTTTATCCTATGATGATGAAGGAGTAGAAGGGCATGAGAAATAAAAAAGACATAATATTCGTACATGAAGAGGAACAAAAATGAAACACTTATCAAGAAAAAACAGGATACTCATTGGCTTAACATTGTTTTCAATGTTTTTTGGAGCAGGAAATTTGATTTTCCCTCCTTTTTTGGGAACCCAAGCAGGAAAAAGTGTATGGATTGCTATGGCTGGGTTTGCCTTTAGTGCTATTGGACTACCGATTTTAGGTGTTGCAGCAGTAGCAAAGTCTGGTGGATTAATGGTTTTAGGTGGAAGAGTTCATAAAAATTTTGCATTTATTTTTACCTTGCTTATTTACCTGTCCATTGGACCTGGCCTTGCCATACCTAGAACTGCCAGTACTTCTTTTGAAATGGCAGTGGTCCCTTTTATAGGAGAGCATCTATCCTTAACAAGTGCTAGAATGATTTACTCAGTCGTATTTTTTACCATTGCTATGGCACTTGCTATGAATCCAGATAAATTAATCGATCGTTTGGGAAAAATCCTAACACCCTGTTTATTAACGTTAATTTTAGTATTATTTATTGGAAGCATCATGAAGTCCATGGGAAGTTATTATACGCCAAGAGAAGCTTATGAGAAATTACCCTTTGTCGTTGGGTTTTTAGATGGATACCAGACCATGGATACCATAGCAGCTCTTAATTTTGGTAGTATTATTTCCATAAATATTATGGCGAAAGGGGTAAAGGAAGAAAACATCATCGTAAGAGAAACCATGAAAGCAGGTGTGATTGCAGGCATTGTTTTGATTGCGGTATACGGTGCCTTAGCTCATATTGGTGCTCTAACAAGCAGTAGTGGTATCCATGCTCAAAATGG
>DVLR01000347.1 GCA_018715425.1 Candidatus Merdenecus merdavium | reverse complement strand
TTACTTTCGAGGTTTAAATGGGCAGCATATGGCTGGCATTGATGATATCGGCGGTCAGGTGCTGCCACAGCAGGAAAAGGTTACGACCACGGGAATCACTGGAGATAGAGATGGACGGTTTTACCATTATGTTCTAGGAAAATTAGCCGCATCTCATGCTGCCATTGATCCAAAAAAGAATGGTCGCTCCATGTGTGAGATTTTTGGTAATTATAGCTGGGCTTGTGGTGTAAGACTTGAAAAGTATCTTGTAGATCACTTTCTAGTGAGGGGAATTAATCATTATGTCCCTCATGCGTTTAGTCCCAAGGAATACCCTGATAGGGATTGCCCGCCCCACTTTTATGCAGGTGGTAATAATCCACAGTATCGCCATTTTGGAGAACTGATGAAATATACAAATCGCGTTTGCGAATTAATTAGCCATGGAGCCCATATTGCACCAGTTGCTATTTTATATCATGGTGAGGGAGAATGGACTGGAAACTGTATGCTCATGCAAGAACCAGCAGAAATATTGGCGGATCATCAAATTGAGTATGACATTATTCCCCAAGATGTTTTTAATGACCGAGAATATTATCATACAACAATGGGAAAAAGATTTTCCGTAAATGGACAGGAGTACAGTGTGCTGATTGTACCTTATATGCAATATATTACCCGATCCTTTGCCAAAGCAGTAAAGGAGTTGAAGGAAGCAGGATTTCCAGTGTTCTTTCTTCGTGATGTGCCAGATGGCATTTGCAATGTAAAAGATCATGATAAAGCATTGATTGCAGAGCTTGAGTCGTGTCAGTCGGTACCGCTTGAACGATTGATGGAAAATCTAGAGAAATTAGACATATCTGATTTGAAGATTGTTCCAGCACAGGAGAATATTCGCTATCATCACTATTCATGGGAAGGTGGAAGTGGATTATATATTCTTGTTAATGAAGGGCGAGATTCTTATGTGGGAAAGGTGTATGTAAAGAAAAAGGGGTACTTTTACAGATACAATGCATGGGATAATAAAGTGGAAGAGTTGGATTATACTGAGGGACAAAACCATACGGAAATATGTTTGACCATCGAGCCACTACAGAGTATGTTGATTGTGTATGAGCAGGAATCCAATGGTATTGGTATATTAGAGAAGCCAAAAGTATGGGAAGGAGAAAGATTCATTACCAACGACAACTGGATGAGGAGTACCTGCAGAAGTATTGAATACCCCAATTTTAAAAATGGGAAAGAAGTTACTCTTCCAGATCAATTGGAAAAGGAAAAACCCAAGTTCTCTGGATATGTGAGATATGAAAAAAATATAGAGTTGACGGAGAAAAATATTCTTCTGGAAATAACAGATGCACATGAAGGGGTAGAGGTTTTTGTCAATGATAAAAGTCTAGGCATTCAAATTGTACCGCCCTATCGTTATGATATAAGTGAGGCAGTAAAGAAGGGTCAAAATAACATAAAAATAGAAGTTGCTACGACCCTTGAACGTGAAGTGGGAAGGAAGGGATTCATTGCATTGCTCAGTGCACCGAAAGTATCTGCAAAATCAGGGATTAACGGTGATGTGTACTTCATTCAACAATGATAAGAGGGTATTTTCTACCACATTCTGTGAGAATGAAACAAACATACAACCAATACCTAAATGACAATCTGGAATCATCCCTTATAGCAGGTTGGTGGAGATAAGAAAACTTGCATAATCGACCTTGAGAGAGGAAAATCTTTCAGGGTCTTTTTGTATTTATGCAGGCGAGGATATTTGGAAACTACATGATAGGTCATTTCCTTTTTATATTATTCATATCAAGAGGAAGAAGGAGCTTTGATATGAATAATAGTTTAGCAAAGGTACACATGGAGGTTACAGTGAAACCAATGCCCTGCAGTTTTCCTAGGAACAGGTCGTTTCCCGTGGCCAGTCATCTGGCGTTTTCTATACCATTAAAGGGAATGGTGCAGATGAAGTGAAAGAGCGGAGCTATGGAATCATTGATGGGCGTATTATGGGGTATGGGCTGACATCGTAGAGAGTTCTGAATACTGAAAAATGTAAAAAACCAAAAATACACAGAAACTACATACTTATTTTGTAAAATTGTATTGCTGATTAAAAACAGAAAAGGTGGCAATTATAGAAGGATTCTTACCAAATTGCTATATTATCAGCATAAATTAGAAATATTTAAAATGTAGATATTTAAAGGCTACTGATAAAACTATACTGGAAAGGGGACTCTATAAATGAAAACAATATTAATCATTGAAGATGACATCGATATTCAGGAAATGATGCGATTTTTTCTGGAGGATCAGGATTATCAGGTTTTTACAGCAGCTGATGGGGTGTCAGGGATAGAAGCCTTTTTTAGCAGGCAACCAGATTTGGTATTATTGGATATTTTGTTGCCAAAGATGAACGGGTATGCAGTATGTGAATTAATCAGGAAACAGTCAGAGGTACCTATTATCATGATTAGTGCATTGGGAAGTGAAGAAGATCAAATCAAGGGGTTTGAACTACAAATAGATGACTATATACCAAAGCCTATTTCTCTGTCCATAATGATGAAAAAAATAGAAGCCATTTTACGCAGATATGAGAAAAAAACTTCAGGGGAACAACAGGAGTTACAGTATTGTGAAATCACTTTAATACTTGATGATTACAGAGTAAAGATAGGAGAAACGCTTGTAGATTTGACTCAAAAGGAATATGAAATTTTAAAAGAATTGATGGAAAATCAGGGACATGTAATTTCAAGAGAAAGTTTTTTGAATCGCTTATGGAAATATGAATTTTTGGGAGAAGAACGGGCGGTAGATAATCATATTAAGAATTTGAGAAGAAAACTTGGGAAAGCAGGAGATTATATTGAAACTGTAAGAGGGGTGGGATATCGGATTGATAAAATGTGTTAAAGAACATTTAGCTGTCAAAATTTTTATTGTAACTGCGGGTGTGCTTTTGATGGTATGTATGTTGTTTTACGGAATGATCGTATTGGGAGTTTCTCACAGTTATATTGCGGAGCTGGACGAGAGTATAGATCGGCAAATGGAGCAGATTGTTGAACAAATACCTGAAATTTCGGAAGATGAAATGAAGGGTATGATAAGCATGTTTGCCATGGAGCATGAAATCAATATCAGTATCAGGGATGATAATGGAAATGAAGTGGGAGATTATGGAACAGTTGCATATGATATATCACCTATGGTCGATATGAATGAAGAGAAAGAAAATACAGGTATCACGAAATCCTATACAGCAGGTAGTAAGGAAGGGAAAGTCTATCATTTATTAGTTTTCGGAGACAGACAGCAGACAAATGCTGTATTAAATTCATTTGGCCGTATATTTCCCATATTGGGTCTAGTCACAGTATTAGCGGCAATCATTACAGCAGCATTTTACGCAAGGTATATCACGAAGCCAGTTTTGGCGATTAGCCATGTATCGCGGAGAATGGCAGATTTGAAATTTGATGCACGCTGTTTAGAGAATAGAGAAGATGAATTGGGGATATTGGGAGAAAATTTAAATCATTTGGCCCAGCGTCTTGAGTCATCTCTCACTGAATTACGTGAAAAAAACAAGCTGCTTCAACAGGATATTATCCAGAAACAGCAAATCGAACAGGAACAATTAGCTTTTTTCTCAGCGGTATCCCATGAACTGAAAACACCAG
Source organism: Candidatus Merdenecus merdavium (assembly GCA_018715425.1). GTDB lineage: Bacteria > Bacillota > Clostridia > Lachnospirales > Lachnospiraceae > Merdenecus > Merdenecus merdavium. Next base: position 659 of record DVLR01000347.1, on the reverse strand, counting down.
TCACTATCCTGAAAGGACAGATACAGGGAATGCTGTATAATATTGGTGGGTATAAGGACAGGGATAAGTATCTGAAACGTTCAGGTGAAGTTGTCAATTCGCTGGAAGAAATGGTGCTGGAAATTTTGGAGGTTGCAAGGATTGAGTCAAAAGGATTTTCTCTGAACAGATCAGCAGTGGATATGAAGCAACTGATTAATGAAGTGGTGAAGAATATGGAGGATATTGCTATTGATAAAGGATTGCAGTTGCATATTAAGTTGTCAGATATTCCAAAAGTAAGTGCAGATCAGTCCTTTATGAAAAAAGTAATAAATAATCTTGTAGGGAATGCAATAAAGTATTCAGAAGAGGAATCCAATATTTGGATATCTTTGTATGAAGATAATAATACAATTGTTTTCTCAATTGAAAATGAATCACTACCTATTCCAGAAGAAGAAATCCCCAAACTTTTTGAAGCATTTTACAGACGTGAACAATCGAGAAATAGAACCACTGGAGGAAGTGGGTTGGGACTATATATTGTAAAAATGATTTTGGATTTGCATCATTTTTATTATCATCTTGAAAACACAGAAAAAGGGATAAGAATGACCATTATATGTTCAGTATTATAACAGGCGGTTCGTTGCGAAAAGCAACGGATCGCCTGTTAT
>DVLR01000346.1 GCA_018715425.1 Candidatus Merdenecus merdavium | reverse complement strand
GCACATTCAATCCATAAGCCATCTTGTTTTGTATTAACATTTTCCGGATTTAATGTGATTTCTAGTAGAACCATATCAGTTAAAAATTGGTGTCCCAAAAAAGCGTTCGTCATTCGATCAACCGGATGGCTGCATCTAATTCTAACTCTAGGATGACGGTAAGGCTGTGGTAATCTCTGCAAGGCAAATCTATCATCACCTGGTACAGCCGCTCCACATTCCTCACAAATTGTAAAACCTTTTCCCTCAGGTCCTTGGTTCAAAATAGTTAATGGTTGATCTACCAGGCGACCATATCTTAATAATGAGTACTCTTTTGTTTGTATCATTTCCTCATCTTTTATTGGCGATGCATAGCTTGGTAGCTCAGCAAAAGTCATTTCTGCTTCCGCTTCCGCTTCTCGAATACTCACTCCACCTATTGGTGCAAATCCCCATGGTTTAATTACATGCTGATGTTTGATGCTCTCCTGCCCACAGAAAGGGCATTTCTTACCCGGATCTTTGTATCCAGCCCAATTACATGAAGTGTTTTCACAATAATAAAGGGATTTGTAATATTCTTTATTATCAAAATATTTTCTTGCCGGATGTTCTTTGTCTTCATCTTTAAACTTGGAATGGAAATTATATATACCACCAGACTTGTATGTCTTCTTGTTTACAACAATTAATCTACCCGGTGCATATTCACTGATTGCCATATCCAATGCTCGATCCGGTTCCTGTTCAACCTTCCCCCCCCGTTTTATCCTCTATGCTAAACCCCACAACATTACGAGGAAATGAGTAAGTTGGGAAAATACCTTCTTCAAGAAATACATCTAAAACCTTCTTTTCCTTATCATTCGAATCATAATAATCCTCTTTGAAAGAAGCAACTTTTTTTGCTAATCCATCAACAGCGTCTAAAAATTGGTCTTTCTGTAAATCAATTAATGACTGCTTACTTCTTGGAACAAGTACGCTTATTTCTTGAAGTGTAAATATTTTCTTTCTTGTATATTCTTTAAACTCATCCAAATAGCAATTAATGAATTCTATTATGCCTATTTCATTCGTACCAGATCCATGCTCATTTAAAAACTCTGATACATATACCACATTTAAATGTCTATAGATTAGCTTCTTGTTATCCATATCAATAGCCGGATGCCTTGGTTCACCGGCTATAATTTTTTGAGGATTATTAAAATAGTAGCTATCATGTGGCCCATTATCTGTATATGTAATAATTGTAGAGATTGCTGACCCCCTTCGTCCGGCACGACCTGCTCTCTGCTGATAATTTTCACGCATAGGTGGAATATTACGTAATCCAACAGCTGTCAATGAACCAATATCAATTCCAACTTCCATCGTTGTTGTACAGCTTAATACATCTACTGGAGCATTATCATCAATATATACATTTTGAAATCTAAGCTCATATTCTTCAGTAGTAGACCACATATCAATTCGCTGATCTTTATGAGATAATTGTGCTGTATGTTCTTCAGTGTTAACTCTCGTCATAAGAGCATCCTTTTTTCCGGCAATCGCATCCAATATGGGCTGTCTCCAGAATTCTAATCCTTTAAACTCATTCTCCGTCATTTTTTCTGGTTCACCATCACAACACCAAACACATTTATCCCATAGTTTAAGTGGAAATACACGTCCACATATAGGACATTTATACCATTCACCTTTCGAATCAAAATGTAATGAAATCACTTGTGGGTTTAAATATAAATGCTCATTATCATCTTTTCCCTTTTGAGTAAATCTAATTAACTGTTTATATAAAACAGCTTGTTTGTCTTTATCTAATCCACGTTCTATAAACATTTTTTCAAATCGAGTTGTAAATTTCCCTTCTTGATCGACTCCAAAACGGGGAATATTAGTAATACTTCTTCTAACATTTATATTAATATCATAATCATAAGCGTAACTATCTGTTAATATCTCAGCACACCAAGCAGTGAAAATTGCTTTAAATTCATCTTCAGATATGTTTATGCCTTCTTCTTCCAAAACTTCTAACGCTTCATCTAAAAGATCAACATTACATAGTTCAACCCAACATAATCCCAAATCAGTAAATGATCTAAAATTGCTACATAATATTTTTAACAGGTATTTTGAATATAATTCTGGAACCGTTGAAAAATTCTGTTTTTTCAGTTTTTCATAATCTATTCGTCGCCCTCTTCGTTCTTGACGTTTTATAGCATCACGCATTATTTGCAAATGATCATGTAGATCTTTTTCATCCGCTCCATAGAAAAATCTTAATTTATGATCTAATGCTACTTTCAAGAACACTACATAAAGCAAATCCATACTAGCATCTCTATCATCACAATCGGCCCATTTACTAAGTTCTAAAGCTGCTACTGTTAAAGCCTTTCTCATCGCATCCTCATCTGCAACGGAAGTTAATTCTTTAGCCAATGTTGCTGCTCTTTGACGACTATCAGAAAACAACAATACTTTTCTACCAGCATTCGGCGTTAATTCTAATTTTTCTTTGTCAGTAATAACTGGAGGTTGTATCATTAGCTGTTTAGATACAAGATGAAAAAAAGGCTCATTTCCCTTAGTAGCAAAATCAAAGGCATGCAAATGCTGTTTTTTACATCTAGGGCAAGTAGTAAAAGTACGAATATTAGGTTGATCCTTGGGGCTTTTAATACTATATGCCAAATGCAGATAATGTGGCTGGTTTGCGTGTGTGTCATCTTCTTCTAATCTACCTGAAACTGAGTTAAACCATCCTGACTTCACATTATTTTTCGCACTAAATATCGTATCTTTTGCAATAATATAATAATGTACTTCTTTAAAGTTTTTTCCTGCTAAGATTCCTTTCTTATTCCAGACAAATCTTTCCTGTGGTTCATCTTCATCAACATATCCTCGTAAAAATAGGGCACCACAAGTCCTATC
>DVLR01000345.1 GCA_018715425.1 Candidatus Merdenecus merdavium | reverse complement strand
CTTCGCTTACAACGTTAACTATTTTTGGATCACCAATGAATGTAGCAGCTGTTTCTGTTGATGACATTCTAAATCAGGCCCAGGCAAATGGTAAGGTAATAGTCGCGAACGGGAAAAATATGGATCAAGTGAAAGAAAAGTTAAGTCAACTAGGAATTGATCTTGATACCATAAATTGGGATTGCCCTACGATACCAAAACCAGAAACCCCAGAAACAGAAACTCCAGAAACAGAAACCCCAGAAACAGAAACACCAGAAACGGAAGTGCCAGAAACACCAAAACCAGAGACACCGGAAACACCAGAACAAGAGGTACCAGAAACAGAATCTCCAGAAACGGAAGAGGAATCGAATGCAGATCGTACTTTTGCAGAACAAGTGGTAAAACTTGTTAATGAAGAGAGATCAAAAAGAGGATTATCTCCATTAACATTAGATAGAAACATAGAAGCCGCAGCTCTTGTTAGAGCTAAAGAAACGGAAACGTCTTTTTCTCATACCAGACCAAATGGCAGCAGTTTTAGTACAGCGTTAAAAGAACAGGGAATTACTTATATGGGAGCAGGAGAGAATATTGCTTATGGACAAAGGACTCCAGAAGAAGTTATGGAAGGTTGGATGAATAGTGATGGACATAGAGCAAATATATTAAATGCTAGCTTTACAAAAATAGGTGTAGGTTATTATCAAAATAGCAATGGAACTAATTACTGGACACAATTATTTACTTATTAAGATATGAAAAATAGAAAAGGTTATCTATAAGAAACACATAGAGAAAGAGGTGCAAAATCATCAATACGATGATCAAGCACCTCTTTTTAGAGATTTTTGAAATAAAAGCATTAAAGTGATTAGGTACCTTGACAAATTACAGAAAGAGAGTTATACTTAATATTATTAAGGTACCTAAATAGATAACAACTTATTGTATTGTGATAGAAATTGTTCGAAAGAGTGCATGATGATTCAGAATGATTTCAGAAAGGAGATTGTTTTATGGAACAGAAAGACTTTAGTGTAGAGGATAAAATTATTCATCAAATAAGAGGACTTTCTCATATGGCATTCCATGGCGGTGGAAGGAAAATGGGCCAGATGAGAATCATAAAGATTTTGTATAAAAAAGGAGATATGAGTCAGAAAGAGTTACAAGAGCTTTTGGAGATTCAACCAGGATCATTAAGTGAGATTTTAAATAAAATCGAAGGAGACGGTTTGATTCGTCGCCAAAAAAATGAACAGGATAAACGTCAAATTGATCTTGAGTTAACAGAACTTGGACGTAAAACAGTAGAAGAGTCAAAACAAAAAAAAGCAGATAAACAAGAGGAGTTATTTAAAAATCTTTCCCTTGAGGAAAGGGAGCAGTTATCTTCTTTGTTAGATAAGTTAATGGATGGCTGGAAATTGAAATGCAATGGGGAAGATCTAGGCTCCCATGGACACGGTGCTGGATGCGGTAAGGGGCATAAAGGTTTTGAGCATAGGGGTGGTGGCCATCACAAATGTAAAAAACATCATAAGCATCATGGAGAAGAACATCATCCACAGGACTTAGAATAGATCTTTTGACTTCAATGGCCTTTCCTTAGACGATAAGTTCTTGGTGTGACACCTTTTACTTGTTTAAAAAGTTTATGAAAATAACTAAAATTAGAGTATCCTATGGCTAAACTAATATCTGTAATGGATAGTTTCGTATTGGTCAAAAGATAACAAGCCTGGTTTAATCGCTTTCCTTGAATAAGATCGGTAAAATTGGATCCAGTGGATTTCTTAATCATTTTACTAAGCCATGTAACGTCACATGAAAGTTGATTTGCCAGGATTTGTAGCTCTCCATCTTTATAATGTTCTTCTATATACTGCAAGACATTCATTAGAATTTCCTGCTCATAATAATTTGTACCAGTTTCCATTTTATCCATATGATTCATAAGCTGTAAGAACAATAATCCCATGGTTGTTTGATTCATAAACCTTTTATTTTGGATTTTATGAAGGAGAGTCCATATTAAATTTTCAAGTAAATTTTGAACAGGCAATATATTTGAAACTTTAAAGTGCAAATAAGGGATAGAAATTGCATTGGAAGTCAAACAACCAATCAAAAAGTCCTTCAAGTTGTTTTGGTCTTCTCCCATCATTAAAAGAGTCTGATCAAAAAACTGAGGAAGGATAATAAAATTAATGGCGAGATCATTGGCAGATGCAGGATATATTTCCTGGACAGCAGCTTGATTTAAAATGAGTAGTTCTCCTTGCTTTAAGGTAATAGGGGTATGGTTAATGATATGATGTGTTTGGCCAGTGTACATATAAATCATTTCTATATAATTATGAGTATGTTTAGGAAAGTGAATGAACCTTGTATGGGGACGAATCTGTATAAGAGTGCCTGTATTTAAAAGCTTAGCACTGTGAATGATCATTTGTTTTTCGTCTGTATAGCGAGAATAGTCGATGGCATCACGGCCTTCTAAAATTTCCTGCTCTTCTTGGGTGATGGGGCTTAGTTGGTCCAGAATTTCTTGATTCATATAGTAATTCCTTTCTTTTTGAAATAAAGATGATGTGTGAAAACATATAGATACAGAATATCAGAAATAAAATAAATTTGCAAATA
>DVLR01000344.1 GCA_018715425.1 Candidatus Merdenecus merdavium | reverse complement strand
CTCGTTATTTTTATAAAAAGATATAGAAGAAAAACGGTATTAGAGAAAGAACTGTAAATATATAAAGATAATATACAGAGAAGAGGTTTGAGATGGAAGAAAAATTTACCCATTTTGATGAAGAAGGGAATGCGGTAATGGTAGATGTATCTGAAAAAAACATTACAAGTCGCACAGCTATTGCACAAGGGACCATAAAGGTCAATGCAGCAGTTATGCAGGCGGTGTTAAACCACACCGTAAAAAAGGGAGATGTTTTAGGAGTTGCAAGGATTGCAGGTATTATGGCAGTAAAGCAAACCTCAAATCTCATTCCCATGTGTCATACATTATTAATTAATAAATGCAAAGTAGATTTTAAAATTAAAGAAGAAACCAATGAAATAACTGCTTATTGTACAGTAAAAGTAGATGGAAAGACTGGTGTAGAGATGGAGGCATTAACAGGGGTTTCTGTTACTCTACTAACCATCTATGATATGTGCAAGGCAATCGATAAAGGAATGGAGATGCACAGCATACATCTTGTTGAAAAAACAGGCGGTAAAAGTGGTGATTTCCATTATAAAGGGTAGAGATATGAAGGATCAATATGGAAGAAATATAGATTATATTAGAGTTTCAGTTACGGATCGATGCAACTTACGATGTCAGTATTGTATGCCTGCCGAAGGGATTGAGATGGCATCCCACGATAGTATTTTACGCTATGATGAGATTATTAGGATTTGCAAGATATTAGCAGAATTAGGAGTGAAGAAAATCAAAATTACTGGAGGGGAACCTTTAGTTAGAAAAGATATTATTGAACTCATTGCAGATATTAAAAAAATCACTGGTATCGAACAAGTAACCATTACAACCAATGCCATTAACCTTAAAAAGCAAATGAAACATTTAGTAGAGGTTGGAATAGATGGGATTAATATTAGTTTGGATACACTGAATCGATCCTTATTTAAAGAAATCACAAGAAGAGATGAATTACCAAGGGTTTTAGAAGGAATAGAAGAGGCTCTCAAGTATGATCAAGTGCCTATTAAGATTAATTGTGTTCCTTTGGGAAGAAAAGAACAAAACATAGAGGATATTGCAGCATTTGCAAAAGATCATCCAATACATGTAAGATTCATCGAAATGATGCCCATTGGAATGGGGAAAGATTATCACTTTTTGAGTGAAGAAGAGATTTTGAAACAGTTATCAAAAACTTATGGGACGTTCACGCCTTATGAAGGGACTTTAGGGAATGGACCTTCTCACTACTATCAAGTAGAGGACTTTCAAGGAAAGATTGGATTTATCAGTGCTATGAGCCATAAATTTTGCCATAATTGTAATAGAGTAAGGCTTACATCAGGGGGATTTTTAAAGACCTGCCTTCAATTTGAGACAGGCAGTGATTTAAAACAACTATTAAGAGGTGGAGCCAGTGACGAAGAAATCAAAGAAGCAATTATAAATACCATTCATAACAAACCTAAGGGACATGAATTTCTTTCTGGAAAGATTGAACGTGAAAATAATCTTAGTATGTATCAAATTGGTGGCTAAAAGAAAGGAAGTAGGAGATGAAACGAGTAGCGATTATTACATCTAGTGATTCTGGATATAAAAAAGAAAGAGAAGACCTAAGCGGTCCCGTAATAAAGGAGATCATGGAAACCAATGGTTTTACTGTGGTATCTATGGATCTTTTACCAGATGATCAACAAATGTTATCCGAGAAGATGAGCCAAATTTCAGATGGACATCAAGCAGATTTAATTGTAACAACTGGAGGAACGGGTTTTTCACCAAGAGATTGTATGCCAGAGGCTACCTTAGCTGTAACGGAACGAATTGTTCCAGGGATTCCAGAGGCTATGAGAGCTTATAGTATGCAGTTTACGAAAAGAGCTATGTTAAGCAGAGCCACTGCTGGAATCCGCAAAGATACTTTAATAGTGAATCTTCCTGGTAGCCCAAAAGCTGTGCGAGAGTGTTTGGAATACATCATATCGGAATTAGAACACGGAATAGAAATATTAACACAAGAGACATCTAATTGTGCAAGATAAATAGAAATGAGAGGATAAGGAAATGGGAAAAGTCATTGCAACATGCATCAGTGAAGTAAAAGGTGTACAAAAAAGAAATGTACACAGTGTGAATTTAATTAAGGATTTTGGCATTGAAAAAGATGCTCATGCAGGAAAATGGCATAGGCAAGTAAGCTTATTGTCCTATGATAAGATTCAGGATTTTAAAGAGCGCGGCGCTGATGTAATAGACGGAGATTTTGGAGAAAATTTAGTGGTGGAAGGGATTGATTTTAAATCATTACCAATCGGCACAAAGTTTTCTTGTAATGATGTTATTTTAGAGTTAACACAGATTGGGAAGGAATGTCACCATGGATGTCAAATTTTTCAAAAGATGGGAGACTGCATCATGCCTAGAGAAGGAGTCTTTGCTGTAGTATTGAAGGGTGGAGTTATCTCAGAAGGGGATGATTTAGAAATTATTCAGGAATAGTAAATAAGACCATAACAAAACAAGCCAGAAATGAAAGGATGTTATCCTTTTTGCTTCTGGCTTGTTTTGTTTAAATCAAAGTTTCTTATTATTTCGTAATGACTAAGACTGGTACTGTTTCAGTAATGATCATATGTTTAGATTTTAACTTGTTAGTATTACCAGATATCACTTCTAGTAGTCCCAATACAGTTCCCATGCTGTTTAAAGGAATACCGTAATATGTAATATCATACCTTGCTTATGGCATACAAGTTTTATATATAAGAAAATCTAAAAATATATTCATATCATCTATATTAATAATATGCGTGCTCTAATCATATATATGACTATGCCAGTATTATATCATAAAGTACCTTATTGTCAATAGTATATTTTGATTATCAAAGATTCCAAATAAGATTTTAAAAATGGAGAAAACTCATATTTCAATATAAGCATCATAGATATTAAAAAAGCATAAAAAGTAAGAGGTATTTGTTCATGGAGTATTCTATACTATGAGGTGGTTAAGGGATGTTGATCTATTGATTGCTACTCAACTCAGTTATTATGACTTTCCAAGTTTTAGTCAGTTGAGTAAATTAAAAAGATTGACCATTAGTCAACTACTAAAAGAAGATGGCACTCAGCTTAGTAAATTACAGAAGCGATGGAATAAAAGTCAAAAGAGCCAATCTTTCTTGGAGAGATTTCGAGGAGAATCTGCGCTTTCATTATGTGAGTATCTTGCTCATTATATGATATGGCAAGGAGGCTGGTACCTAATAGATATTAGAGATGACAATCAAAATAGCGGACTATATGCTTGTTGTATTGAGGTTGATCCTACAACTTGTATTATTGCATTTCGTGGAAGCGAGAGTACGGATGAGGAACAGATAAAAAAGGATTGGTTACATGCAGATTTTGGACTTTTGAATTCTACATTAACATATCAACAGGCTGTAGCAGAAGGATATATGAGATCTATCAATCGAAAATACAAGTATGAACATGTTTATCTTACAGGTCATTCCCTGGGAGGGAACTTAGCGTTACATGGATGTTTAACTGCACCGCAGATGCTATTTGAGCGAGTAAGGGGCTGCATAAATTTTGATGGACCAGGGTTTTCAAGGGAATATTTAGAGGCCTATAAACCTTTGATTAAAGAACGAGAAACAGATATGATTCACTTTCAGTGGAGCCTTGTTGGAGCTCTCTTATATCATTTTGAGGGGTGCCATTATCAAAGTATTCGCACCAACGATGAGGTCTATCACAGAAGAGATATGGAAGCCCTTGTGGTAAAGCATGATACCTGCTTTGTATCTTTCAATGAGGTAGGATATACCATTCCAGGTGAAATGGATCCTTTTGCAAAAAAAGTGGGAAGGATCTCTAGAGGAGTCGATAGGATATTAGATTAATAGGAAAGAGTTTGGCTTGCCAAGCTCTTTCCTATATGACAAAAAATAGATTAAGAAATATAAACAAGATGAGCTTCTGGCAGATATTTCTTAATATAATCCTTGATAAAAATTTCGCCTTCCGCTCTTGCCTCGGGACGATAGCAGTATCGTCCTCTGCCTCTGCCAGTCATTAATTCCTTATGGTAGAGATCAGGACGATTAGGAAAAGCCTCTTGGTTGATGGCTCTATGGATAAAGCTATAAGTCATAAAGATAACCTCAATAAATAACTGCTTTTTCGTTTTTTCAGTCAATGTTTCTTCTAGAGTGATGAGAAGCTCTTCATATAATTGCTTATAATCTTCGGTTAGTATCACAGGGGCAATAAGAATTCCCGTTGGATATCCTGCTTCACACATACTGTTGATGGCCTGGATGCGCTTTGAAAGAGAAGCTGTGCCTATTTCTATTTGATCGATGATGGAAGAGGGATTTACACTCATGCGAAAGATGGTTTTACCTTGATGATCTAATGGGAGTAGGGGCTCCACCATGGTAAATTTAGTTGGAAAAGTGATATTTCCTCGTCCTTCTTTTGCAAAATAAGGTATGATCCATTGGAGATTTTGAGTAATGGTGTTTTCCAATATTAGATCGCTGTTGCTGCCTATTTCAAATGTACAGGGATGACTGTACTGATAAGAAGTTTTTAAAAGTTTATCCATCATTTGTTCTCGATTGACAAATAGCCGTAAATAAGAACATTTATTATAATTACAGACCAAATAGCAATAGAGACAAGCAGCAGTGCAGCCAGAGGAAGTAAAAGGTACTAAATAATCAGAGATTTTGGCATTTTCTACATATCTGTGGGTTTTCCGAGTTCCGATGATCAAGTATGATTTCATTTTATAAAATTCTGCATTGGACTTTTTTTGCATTTCTTCGATGCGATTATGGCTTTTAATAGGAATCCAAGGCAGATGGGAGAAATCTGCTTTTAATTTTTGCCCTAGTGGATAAGTTAAACTATCAGGTTCATAATAAACGGTATTAAAATTCATAGTATCACCTCTTTTTTAGTATAGGGATAAAAAGAGGATTTATACTAGAAATCATTTCTTAAATACAGTATTTTTTTAATAACTGGTGGAAGAGATCCACGTGGCTTTTTTCATCTAGAATAATTCTAGCTAGTATATCTTTCACACTGCGGTTTTTAATTAGTAGTTTTTGTGATTCGTACTTTTGTATGGCTGCCTCTTCGCTATAAATGGCATTTAGTAGCATTTCTTTTAAATTGATGTTATACGTGTTGTAGTTTGGAGTCCAGTAAACCATCTGTCCTCTCTTTAGAGCCCAAAGTTTTGGGTTAGCTCCAAATTCATAAGCAATTTTACCAAAGATATCAAGATGGTGCATTTCAACCATACTGATTTTCATAAAATAAGAGGAGATCTCCTTATATTCCTCTGTGATAATATGATTGTAAAAATATAAGCTAATGGCCGACATCTCCGAATTGGTTCCTCCAATATTATCCAAAATTTCAAAAGCATAATCTCTATTTGGCTCAGAAATCTCTACTGTAGGGTAAGGTGAATCTATAGTAGTAAAGATAATATCAGAAGGATTATCTTCTTTTTCTTTTTTCATAATTGAAGCTCCTTCATAGTCTATACCATAGTCTATTAAAGGAGCTTTCGAATTATAACAGTGTTTCTCTCTAAAAATTATTTTTGAAATATTTTGAGAAAACATCATTTAAAAGGTTTTGACTTTCTTCTACAAAGGCATCATAAGAATTTAAGAATTCACGGCCTTCAGGACTTATGACGGAATTACCTCCACCACTGCCTCCGACGGAACTAATGAGAAGTGGAAAACCTAAGTTTTTTTCTGCAATTTTTATTATTTTCCAAGCTTTGCTATAAGACATTCCCATAATAGAGCAAGATTTTCGAAGAGAACCTGTGGTATCTACAAGATGCATAAGCTTGCTTATTCCAGGACCAAAAAATTTATCTTCTCCCTTAATGGTTAGTCTAGTAAGGTAAGAAAGGTTATTAGGTAATTTAGAGTGATCTTGACTCATGACGAACCTCCTTATATTGTTATTTATAGTGAATAACTTTAAAGGTTGATTTCCCTTCTCTGATTCACTATAATAATATTATTATAGTTTGTTTTATGAAAAACGTCAAAAGGAGCCCAGTATATGGATATGGAATTTTTATCAAGCTGTACATCAGGTGGCTGTGGAGCCAAAATTGGGCCTGATGATTTAAGTGTTATTTTAAAAAAACTACCTGTCTTTTCAAGCGATCAGCTCTTAGTTGGATACGATACATCAGATGATGCGGCAGTATATTTACTAAAGGATGATGAGGCGATTGTTGCAACCATGGATTTTTTCTCCCCAATGGTAGAAGATCCAAGAAGCTTTGGAAGGATTGCAGCGGCAAATGCATTAAGTGATGTATATGCAATGGGGGCAGAAGTTTTATTTGCTTTAAATATTGTATGTTTTCCAGAAAAAATGGACAAGAGCATTTTAGGGGAGATTTTACAAGGAGGAGCCGAAAAGTTAAAAGAAGCAGGAGGATTACTATGTGGAGGACACTCCATTTACGATAAAGAGCCGAAATATGGTTTGTCGGTGACAGGAAGAGCCCACCCTAAACATATTATTAGGAATAATACATGTAAAATAGGAGATCAGTTGATCCTTACGAAACCGCTGGGTGTAGGAATCATAATGGCTGCCCATCGTGTAGAAATGGCCAGTGCCGATGCAGTTTCAAAAGCAGTCTATTCCATGGAAAGACTCAATAAGTATGCTGCTGAAAAAATGAAATCATACCATGTTCACGCTTGTACAGATATTACAGGATTTGGTTTATTAGCCCATTTAGATGAAATGGCAGATAAAACTCATACCATTGAATTACGAGTGAAAGATTTACCGTATTTTAAAGAAGCTTACGATTATGCTAATGATTATTTATTAACAGCTGCTGGTCAAAGAAATAGAAATCACATGAAAGATCAGGTGAATGTTGAGGAATTAGATTTTGCCATTCAGGAATTATTATTTGACCCCCAAACTTCTGGAGGCTTAATGATAAGTGTTGCAAAAGATCAGGCACAAAGCTTATTAAAAGAAATAAAAGAAGTAGAGCCAAATGCTTCCATTATTGGGGAAGTAAGAGAAAGACAAGAGCATAGTATTATATTTAGTTAAAAACTAGGAGGATATAACATGATTACTTTAGATATGATGGGAAAGGCTTGTCCTATTCCAATGATAGAAACAAGAAAGATCATCAATGGTTTAAATGGAAAGGCAGAATCAATTCAAGTTTTAGTGGATAATGAAATTGCTTGTGAGAATATAAAGAAGATGGCTGATGGTCTAGGATATAAAAATTCTCACAGAAAAGTTACTGATGGTCAATATGTCATGGAAGTTATAGTTGGAGAAGGAGTATCTCAAGGAAAGGTTGATGAGGCAAAGGAGGAAGCTCCAGCTGCTAAAAAAGCACAACCATCTACTGGTGAAGGTACCGTTGTAGCCATTGGTAAAGATACTATGGGAGATGGAGATCCATCTCTTGGTAAAATTTTAATCAAAGGTTTTATCTATTCTCTAACAGAACTAGAAGAAGTCCCTTCACAAGTGTTATTTTTCAATAGTGGAGCAAAATTAGTTTGTGAAGGATCTAATACTGTTGAAGATATAAAAAAGTTGGTTGAGCTTGGAACTGAAGTTTTCGTATGTGGTACTTGCGTAGATTTTTATAATCTGAAAGACAAGGTTGCAGTAGGTGAAATTACCAACATGTATGGGATTGTAACGGCATTATCAAAAGGAAACAAGGTCATTAATATCTAAGGAGATGAGTATGATGTATTTGTTTGTATTTGAGAATACTCATGACGCTATTGCTGGTGAACAAGCACTTTTATCAGCCAATATATTAGCAACTGTTGTGCCCTTGCCTTCAGCTATAGGCAGTGGGTGCGGTATTTGCCTTAGAGTTTCTAAAAATGAAATGGATCAAAGTCTTTGGACGCTAAAACAACATGAGATTCCTTCAAAGACTTATGAAATAATAGAAAATGGAAGAAAAAAGACATATCATCGTTATTTGATGGGTCCACTGACAAAAGCTTTAGGTGTTAAAGACCAGGATATTATTTCTATAGTAGGATGTGGTGGAAAAACCACCTGTATGTATCAGATTGCTAAAGAGCAGAAGGAAGAAAAAGTTATGGTGACCACCACAACACACATTATGATTCCCAAAGAGGGAGAGCTGGTGGATCATATCTATAATCAAGAGGAAAGTCAAAAACTGACGAAAGACACTGTGACGCCTGGTCGGTATTTGATCTATGGTGGATTCAACGAAAAAGGAAAATGTGTTGCTTTATCTTATGAAGAACTTGAAGCTCTTAGTAAGTTATTTACCATAACCATTATGGAGGCAGATGGATCTAGATGTCTTCCTATTAAGGGATATCGAGAATATGAGCCTTGTACTCCTCCTTATGCAA
>DVLR01000343.1 GCA_018715425.1 Candidatus Merdenecus merdavium | reverse complement strand
TGTCCCGCATCTGCTGATACTCTTCACTGTTTCTATCCATAATACAAAGATAATTGTTTGGAGACAGAGTTCAGATTACGCTCTCTTCATTACAGATGGAGTTAGGTACAGATATTTATACTGTGCAACATTTGCTGGCACATAAGAACGTTTCAACTACCCAGATATATGTAGCCCATGCATCTCCAAAAACAAGAGAGGCAGCCAATAAAATACGTTTGAATTCAGATGAAGATAATGAAAAAGAGTAATTACCACCCTTACTGATACTTGCATTTAAGTTAATCCTGTATCACCTAAATCAGCATTAAATCATTGTAGACTGTAAGTACTAAATAAAATTTTCAATTAGTACTTACAGTTCTTAATGCTTAGAGATTAAAACAATGTGATATAACGAAAGAGACTCTCATCATTCCTCTTTATATATTATTCGAAATCCATTTTTATTGCACTTATTACAAAAAGCCTATGAAGTTACAGACTTTTTGCCGTGAAGCCATGGAATGTTTTCACTCAAAACTACAAAAAAACCCTTATTTCCGCTCTTATCCGACAAAATTACCCCAATATACAATTCTTATCCGACAAAAATGCCTACCTTTGCATTGAAAATTGACAGATAAAAGAAAATTATGGCAAAAAATAAAAGTTTGGCTAATGTGATGGAGATTGTTATGGCAACATCTGATAAGTCCTTGTCTCAACAAAGAACATCGATGATAAAGAAAGGTCTTCTTCGAAAGATAGCTCCTAAGATTTATACAACAAATCTTGAAGATGAGCCTGATGTAATCATCCGTAGAAATGTCTTTTATATAATTGGGCAACTCTATCCTCAAGCTGTAATTAGTCATCGTTCTGCTTATGAACTCAAACCAACTGCTGATGGTGATATTTATCTGACCTATTCCTATTCAAAAAATATATCATTGCCAGGATTGAAAATTCACCTAATGGAAGGTCCAAAAGGAACAGAACATGATATGCCATTCATTGAGAATCTGTATATATCAAGTTTAGAAAGACGTACTTTGGAAAATCTTCAAAAAGGACGTGCGAGAGGAAATTCATCAAAATGTCTCCCTCGAACGAGCATTGAGGAGTTTCTTGAACGTATGCTTCAAGTTAATGGCGAAAGCGGTCTAAATGCTTTTCGAGATAAAGCTAGAGTTGTATCTAAGGAGCTAAAAATGGAGGAAGAGTTTGAAATACTGAATCAAATTATTGGTGCAATACTTTCAACAAAACCTTCTAAAATACTCACATCTGCAAGTGCTCAAGCTAGAGCACAGGGGGAACCTTACGACAGTGAACGTGTTAGATTATTTGGAGTTCTATTCGAAGCCTTACACAATACCCCTCTGCCATTAATTGATGAACCGAATGTTGAAAATGCAGCTTTCAGAAATTTCGCTTTCTTTGAGAGTTACTTTTCCAATTATATAGAAGGAACGGAATTTGAAATAGAAGAAGCTCGCACAATTATTGAGACCGGACAAGCTTTGCCCGCTCGTAATGCCGACTCTCATGATGTTTTAGGTACTTTTCAATTAGTAGCGAGTCGTCGTGAAATGAGACGGACTCCTTCTTCGAGTGAAGAATTGATAGAGTTGTTACAAGACCGACATCGAATATTAATGGCTGCTCGTCCAGATAGGAATCCCGGTATGTTCAAGATGCAAAATAATCATGCCGGTGACACGCATTTCGTGGATTGTACTTTGGTGAGGGGAACGCTTCGAAAGGGTTATGAGTTTTATCAGGCTATTGAACATCCATTCGCAAAAGCACTTTTTATGATGTTTATGATAAGTGAAGTACATCCATTTAATGATGGAAATGGTCGTATTTCAAGAATCATGATGAATTCAGAACTTGTAGCAGCTGACCAATCGAAGATTATCATACCGACTGTTTTTCGAGAAGACTATCTCAATGCATTACGTAGACTAACACGAAAAGGAGATCCGTCCGTTGTAATTAGAGCATTATCAAGAGTGAGACAATTCAGCGCAAATATTACCGGCGATGATTTTGAGATTTCTCGTAAATATCTTGAGAGCTGCAATGCATTTAAGGATGGCGATGGCTACATTTTAAGATTTTAATTCAACCAGCTAATATGAAGCGGAACCAGGAAATTCTTGGTTCCGCTTTCCTTATCCTACAAAATTGGACACAAATACCATTCTTAACCTACAAATTTACCCATATTGGCTTCGAAAAGAAAATTTAACCGACTTTTTTCCCTTGTTGAAAAGTAGATTGCATGGTAGTAATCTGAACCATTGACATTCATTCCATTGCCGATGTACAGTATCATTTGTTCAAAATACGAATATGGTTAAAGGAATCTGGTATTACTAAGCACATTACTTTTCATTTTTCCCGCCATACCTATGCTTCATTACAGATGGAGTTAGGTGCAGATATTTATACTGTGCAACACTTGCTGGCACATAAGAATGTTTCAACCATACAGATATATGTAGCCCATGCATCTCCAAAAACAAGAGAAGCAGCCAATAAAATACGTTTGAGTTCAGACGAAGATAATGAAAAAGAGTAATTATCATCCTTACTGATACTTACATATAAGTTAATCATGTATCAGCTAAATCAGCATTAAATCATTGTAGACCTTTGCATCAGTAATTCATAATAATTATATAAATGACAACAGAACAAATATCATTCAATGACCTTCCAAAGGCAGTAAAACAAGTAATGGATATGATTTCAGACTTGCAACTTAGTGTAAGTGGATTACATGATGAAATCAAGAAAGGAAATTCTAGTTCTTCAGATCATACTCCAATGAATATTGATGAAGCTTGTGAATTCATGAAAATGAAGAAAACCACCATGTACTATCATCTCCAGCATCGTTCCATTCCTGCTACTCGAAAAGGCAAAAGCTACATCCTATTCAAAGATGAACTGATAAAATGGGCAGAATCAGGACGTACCAATAAAGTCATATTGACACCAGATGAAATAAATGAGACATTAAGTAAACGTGCCGGTAAAAAGACATCTATGAGATAAAGCACTTACTTATCTTCTAATAACTGCGTTAAAATATGTTTAGCAACACATTGTGGAATAACTATAGGATGCGTAATCTTGAGTAAACAAGTGTCAAACAACTGAAAGCACGAAGAAAAAAGTGAAAGAAAAATTGAGCAAAAAACAGTAAAAACCAGTTCCGTAAAGATAGTTAAGACATTGTGTATCAGTATGTGTAACTCTCACTAATTTGAAATTTTCTCTCTAACTTTGTCGCCATAAATTAATAATTAAAGGTATTTATGACAAACAAGTTCAGAGAGAAATTCTTTTTTTCTATCCTAACAAGCATTGCCACTATGTTAGTGATTTTCTTGTTACCACTCGTATTTGGAGATAGCCATATTTCAAATTGGTATTTTGAGAAGGTGTCTTCAGTGTTGATAACATATAAGGTTCATCCGATAAATGCGTAGTTTTTCTCATGCATTGCTAGTATTTTAAGTTCAAAGAACTTCTGGTCTCTGTATCCATATGCTTGTCTTTTCATTGTTTTGATTTTA
>DVLR01000342.1 GCA_018715425.1 Candidatus Merdenecus merdavium | reverse complement strand
TGTCATGATATATATAGGAGGTTATTATTGAAACAAAAGATATTTGCTATTTGTGATTTAGAATCATCTTATGCTTATCATTTTATGGAACATTTTGAAAGAAAGAGCAGACAGCCTTTTTCCGTACAAGCTTTTACTAGTGTAAGCAGCTTGGAATTATATTTAAGTAATAACCCTATTGACGTATTACTTATATCAGCCTCAACAATGGAAGAGCGAGTAAAACAGTTGAATATCCCACAAATTTTCATATTAGATGAGGAACAAGAGGTTCCAGAGGGTGACCATTATCCTTATATCTATAAATATCAATCATCGGATACAATCATAAAAGAAGCAATGGAGTACTACGTTACGAATCATTCCCATACTTCTAAATTTCCAATCAACTATAAAAAAGCCATATTCATTGGAGCCCATTCCCCTCTTTCCTCTTGTTACCAGACAACCTTTGCTCTTTCCTTAGCGCATTATTTATCGAAAGAGAATAAAGTGATCTATTTAAATCTAGAAGAGTTATCAGGGTTTGAGGAATTATATCCCGAAGAAGAAAGGTCTGATTTATCTGATGTTTTTTATTTTATGAGGCAAGAGTCAGGATTACTCCAAAAAAAATTACCTTTTTTAGTAAAAGAGATGGGAGACTTACACTATATTCCTCCATTCCTTTCTTATGAAGATATTGACAGTATAAAACAGGAAGAGTGGATGATGTTGCTAGAGGAAATAGGCCAGTTATATCCTGTGGTTGTCATAGATTTTCCAAAGAGTTTAAGAAAGATATCCGTGGTTTTTGAAAACTGCGATGTTATTTTTAGACCTGAAAAAAGAGATAGAATGTCTCGGGCTAAGATATCCCAGTTTGAAAAGCTACTTGCCTATCAAGATGTGGATAGTCCACCTGTTATTCCTTTAAAGATTCCGTATGTAGAACGTGTGGATCAGGGGAGAAATCAACTGGAGCATCTGATCTATGGAAAGATGGGAGAATACATAGAAGGTATCGTAAAAGAACATCTGGAATCTATCTTTTCAGATAGGTGGTAGGAGGTATTTGCTTGTATTATGACATAGAACCTTTAAGGGAAGAGCTGGTTCGGTCCTTAGATGTGACAAAAGCCGTAGATGATGATGAGATATACCATCGTATAGATGAACTTATTTTATCTCTTAGTAAAAAAGAATATATCAGTCTTAATAAAAAGAGTTATTTACAAAAAGAGCTGTTTAATTCTATTAGGAAGCTAGACGTTTTACAGGAATTAATCGAAGATGAAACCATTACAGAAATTATGGTAAATGGAAAAAAGAATATTTTTATAGAAAGAGATGGAGCCATTGTAAAACTAAACAAGGAGTTTACATCGAAAGAAAAGTTAGAGGATGTGGTGCAGCAGATTGTAGCTAAATGTAATCGTACAGTAAATGAGTCAACCCCTATGGTAGATGCAAGGCTAGAAAATGGGGATAGAGTTAATATTATACTGCCACCTGTAGCCATAAATGGACCGATTCTTACCATAAGGAGGTTTCCTAAGGAACCCATTGGGATGGAACACTTATTAAAGTGGGGAAGTATTACACAAGAGGCAGCAGAGTTTTTAAGGGTTTTGGTGATGTCTGGATATAATATTTTTATAAGTGGTGGCACTGGAAGTGGAAAGACTACCTTTTTAAATGCTTTATCAGCATATATACCAAAAGATGAACGAGTAATTACTATAGAGGATAATGCAGAATTACAGATTTTAAACATCGAAAATTTAGTAAAACTTGAAAGTAGAAATGCAAACGTAGAAGGAGAGAATGAAATTACAATTCGAGATTTAATAAAATCTGCATTGAGAATGAGACCGGATCGAATCATAGTTGGAGAAATCCGAGGAAAAGAAAGTTTAGATTTGCTGCAAGCTCTTTGTACAGGGCATAGTGGTTCTATTAGCACTGGACATGCTAATAGTGCGGCAGATATGTTGAGCCGAATAGAGACCATGGTACTT
The DNA here is from genome assembly GCA_018715425.1 of Candidatus Merdenecus merdavium. Classification (GTDB taxonomy): domain Bacteria; phylum Bacillota; class Clostridia; order Lachnospirales; family Lachnospiraceae; genus Merdenecus; species Merdenecus merdavium. The sequence goes on along the minus strand of DVLR01000342.1, from coordinate 5,463 downwards.
ATGGGGATGGATTTGCCTCTTCAGGCAATAAGAAGGCAGATTACCTCGGGAATTGATATCTTGATTCATTTAGGAAGACTTCGTGATAAAAGCCGTAAAGTCTTAGAAATATTAGAGATTATGGGGATGGAAGAAGGAGAAATTGTAACGAATCCTTTATATATGTTTAAGGAAGAAGAGCATCAAAAAGGTGAAAAAGTAATCGGAAGTTTAGAAAAAATCAATCCTTTATATCACAGAACCAAATTATTGCTTTCGGGAAATGAAGTATAAAATACCAACAGATTTTAATTACTTCTCAAGAATGGAAGGGGGAATTAAGTGTATTGAAAGGTTTCAAGTTAGAACATGGAGTTCATCTTTATACGTTGACGATGAAAGAACTTTTTTGGATCATAATTCAGTTTTTCGTGATTATCTTAGCGATCTCATATTTATTCTATAATTCTTTTTTTATTTCCATTATGATGTTACCAACCTTTTATTTTTACAATAAGTTGATGAAAAAACGGCACAAGAAAAGAACACAAAGATTATTAAGCCTCCAGTTTAAAGAGGTTCTGATATCCATCTCTTCTAGTTTGCAGGTGGGTTATTCCATGGAAAATGCAATCAAAAAAGCCTATAAGGATTTAGAACAAGTTTATGATGAAAAGCAGCTTATTATGGTTGAATTGGAAGGAATGATTCAAAAGATAGAGCTAAATATAAGGGTAGAAGAGATATTACAAGATTTTTCTAGAAGGAGTGAAATAGAAGATATAGAGAGTTTTACAGAAATTTTTATTACTGCTAAAAGGACAGGGGGCGATCTTATTTCCGTTATATCTAACGTAGTTAGAAATATTAGTGCGAAACTTACAACGAAAGAAGAGATACAAGTTGTAATTTCAAGCAAGCAAATGGAGCAAAAAATCATGTGTACCATGCCCCTTGGAATGATTTTATATGTGAGAATCACTTCTCCGCAGTTTCTAGAGATTCTTTACGGTAATTTGTTTGGAGGCCTACTGATGACCCTATGCCTTGTGATCTACGCTGTAGCTTTTTATTTGGGATTAAAAATAATGGATATAGAGGTATAGCAATATGGTGTATTACGTAACATTAGGAATATTACTAGCTATTTTAGTACTTTCCGTAGGATACCAAGGAGCAAAGGATGTGAAATCTTATTTCGATAAAATCGGGGTATACCTATTCGATAAAATCAGTCTTAAAGCACCTTCTTTTAACTGGGAAACGAAAAAGCAGAAATTAAGTATGCTTTATCCTATGAAGGAAGCTCAAAAGAGTTTAAAAGAATACTATTGCAGGAAGTTAAAGCTTACTTATGCTCTTATCTTGGCGGGTACAATTTTGGCATTGATTTTTCATATAAACCCTATGGTCAAAGGCTTAATCGTTGATAATTCCTATATTAAAAGAGGGGAATATGGAACAGGGGAAGAAGAGGTAGAGTTAAAGGTTCAGATTGAGGAGGAAACCCTATCTTCACCTATTGTTGTTGAAGTAGAAGAAAGAAACTATACCGATCAAGAAATTGAAAGTATGTTTCAAGAAAGTGAGGAAATTCTTCCTACCATAATTTTGGGAGATAATCCATCTTTAGATGAAGTCAGAGAGAATATAAATCTGGTAAAAAAGATTCCCAATACGCCTATTCAGGTGGAATGGATGATGGAATCGGAAGATTTAATTGACTATGATGGCAGCATTAATCAAGAGAAAGCCACTCAGGAGGGAGAAGTAGTAAAGTTATCGGCTATGTTAAGCTATGAAAAACAACAAAAAATCTATGAGTTTTATATTTGTGTTTATGCTCAGACTATGAGTGAAGAAGAGCAGATGGTAAAAGAGATTCAAGATGAAATTGCAACAATCAATCATCATACAAAAGAAGAGGAACATTTTTACTTACCAGAAAAAGTAGGGGATAAGAAATTAGTTTGGATAGAGGAAAGTCAGGACATGAGTAAGATCAGTTTTTTATTCCTTTGTTTTTTAGGAATTGTTTTATTTTTTGCTAAGGATCGAGAGTTAGTAGAACAGCTGGAAATTAGGGATCATCAATTATTACTGGATTATCCTGATATTGTTAGTAAATTATCTTTATTAATTCATGCAGGAATGACCATAACTGGATCAATAGAAAAAATAGTCCAAGATTCAAAAAAGTCAAAGACTGATAAATTAAGATATGCTTATGCAGAATTAGAAGTGACTTTATATGATTTAGAAAGAGGTGTATCAAAGAAAGAGGCCTTTGAACGTTTAGGTTTCAGATGTGGAAACTCAAAATACATAAAACTTTGTTCTTTATTATCACAAAATATGCAAAAGGGAAACAAAGGATTAGTAAAGCAATTGGAAGAAGAGGCATTTCTAGCTTTTGAAGAAAGGAAAAATGTTGCAAAAAAATTAGGAGAAGAAGCTAGTACGAAGATGTTACTTCCAATGATGCTCTTATTACTGGTTGTTTTAATCATATTGGTGGTACCTGCTTTTTTATCTATGAATATATAGAGTTTTGTAAATGAGAAAAATAAAATAAACGAAAGGAGAGTATGTAGCGTTGCGAAGTCCGTGATTTTTAAAGCTTTGCAGCACTATCATACGAGAAAGAATATGATAGAAATAATAAAAAGTTTTTTAAAAGAAGAAGAGGGCATTGGTGTAGTTGAAATGATATTAATTTTAGTAGTTTTAATTGGACTGGTCATTCTCTTCAAAGAACAGTTAACTAAAATTGTAAAAAATATATTCAAGACCATTGAAAGTAAAAGCGGGGAGGTATAGGAGTAGGTTAAAACAGTGAAAGAGGAAAGAAAAGGAGAAATTACTGTATTTTTAAGCCTTATTTTAACATTATTCCTATCTCTAACCTTCTCATTAATAGAATCAGCAAGAATAGAGGGGGCAAATATGTGGATGGGCTATGTCATGGATATGGGTTTATCTTCTACGTATTCCAGGTTCCATCCAGGGTTATTAGAAGAGTATCATGTCTTTGCCTTAAATCAGTTAACAGGATCTATAGAAGATCAAGTTGCCGATCTGATCAATAGTACAGAAACATTTATGTCTTATCACTTAGTCCACAAACAAGGAGAAGATCATATCAAAACAAATGATTATTGGAAGCTTGAATTACAGCAGCTAGAAGTAGAAACATATGGTCTCCTTACGGATTTACAAGGGGGTGTCTTCAAAGAACAAGTAGTTACAGACTATAAGGAGAATTTAGGATTAGAAGCCATAGATAAACTGCTCGATCAATCAAAGGAATGGGGAAAATTAGAAGAATCAGAGGAGCAGTTTAAACAAAAAAATCAAGACGTTTCATCAAGTATGGAGGAGTATGAGCAACAAATTGAGGAAATAGAGCAGTCAAAGGAAGAATCCCAAGAAGAGGAAGCTGGTTTGGAATCAGATAGTGAGGATAAGATATCTGAAGATCATCAAGTAGAAAGTACCAACCAAGAAGCCAAAAATCCTTTAGACATCATTAAGGAAATTAAGAAAATGGGGATATTAAGCTTAGTCTGCAAAAACCCAGAATCCTTATCTAATAAAAGTATTGATATAACCAATGTGGCTTCTAAACGTCCCCTTTCCAAAGGCACATCTGATTACGTATATGAGGATCAAGGAAGTCAAGTAGATCATCTGGTTTTTCAGGAGTATATGTGTCAGACCTTTGGAAATATTAGAAATCCTAAAGAAGATCGAGGGTTAGACTATGAATTGGAATATCTCCTCTTTGGAAAAAGTAGCGATATAGAGAATTTAAAGTCAGTTGTACATAGGCTGCTACTTTTGCGAGAAAGTTGTAATTTTGCACATCTTCTTTTAGATAGAGAAAAGAGTGATCAGGCTTATCAATTATCTACAGTTCTTTTCGGAATCTTTGGTATTCCAGGATTAATTGAAGTAGGACAACTTGCTTTGTTGCTTGCCTGGGCCTACGGTGAGAGTCTGTTGGACGTTAGAAGATTATTAGATGGAGAGAAAGTCTCTATGATGAAGGATAATCAGGATTGGCAGTTGCAATTAGACCGTCTGCCAGATTTGTTAGAGGAGTTAAAGGAACATCCTTCTAAAGAATCTTCTTCTAGTGAATCAAAAAAAGGCATGAATTATGAACAGTATTTAAGATTTTTGCTCATGTCTAAAAATCAAGAAGAATATCCTATGCGTTGCTTAGATTTAATAGAAGCCAAGATTCGATTACGAGAAGAAACATTTTCTATTGATCAAAGTCTTGTATGGTGTGAGATACGAGTAAATTACCATGTGCAATCCATGTTTGGTGGATGGATGTCACTGGCTGGACAAGGAGCTAAAGATGGATACCAGCGAATGAAAAGAGATACCTATGGATATGGAAAGTGAGGTGAGGCGAGATGCCCTTTCAAAAAAAGCATACAATAAAAAATATATCTCTCCCGGAAAAAATAAAGAATAACAGATACCCTATGAAGCGGATGAAAATAAAAATAAATGCGGAAAGGGTGTCTCCCCTCACCTCACAAGGTAGTTTGACTTTGGAGTGTTCCTGGGCTTTATCCATATTTTTATTTATGTTCCTAAGTTTATTGCAAATCTTTTTGATCTTAACCATTCATTCAAGGATTCATACGGCTCTCTATCATACTGGAAAAGAACTTGGAAAGTATGCATACGTATATGAGGACCTAATGGAAGGAAAAGAAGTAAATGATGAAACGATGAAGCTCGGTAAGAGTATTTTTTCAATGACTTACGTAAAAAGCAAGGTGTTATCCCATATAGAATCAAAAGATATGGGATTAATAAAAGGAGGAGAGAGCAGAATAAACGTTTATCATTCTAAGATCATGGAGGAAGATGGAATCATCGATCTTATTGTTGATTATAAAGTAAGTCCTCTTTTTGCTTTCTTCCCTCTTCCAGATATGCCTATGGTACAACGGGTTAGAGTTAGAGGTTGGATTGGTGATGGAAATGGTAGAGGCAGTAATGGAGATAAAGAAGAAAATAAAAACCTTGTTTACATAACAGAGACGGGAAGTGTTTACCATACAGATGTATCGTGTACTCATCTTAGACTGTCTATTACACAAATAAAGAGGAATCAAGTAGAAGAGATGAGAAATGAGTATGGTGGGAAGTATTATGGGTGTGAGCGTTGTACGGTATCTGAACATAACAAGGATCAGGTCTATATCACAGAAACAGGAAATCGCTATCACTATTCTGTTAGTTGTAGTGGATTAAAAAGGGCAATTACGAGTATCGCTCAAGATGAAGTAGGAGATCGAAAACTATGTGCACGATGTGGAGGTTAAGATGGAAGTTAAAATAGGTGTATTGAGTTACTTATTATGTAATACATGGATGGATTTAAAGTATAGAAAAATTAGTTTTTGGATGAGTATGATTTATGGATTTGTAGGAGTGGTCTTATTTATAGTTCTTAAT
>DVLR01000341.1 GCA_018715425.1 Candidatus Merdenecus merdavium | reverse complement strand
CTAATAACTTTTTCACTTTCATACTTTCCTCCAGAAATTCACCTATGGTTTTTTATTCACACTTTTTTATTATACTACATTTTTACTACAATTTAAAACTCCTTTTTTTATCCTCTACATTCGTCAAAAAGTTAGGACATCAAACAGTTTAATAGGTGTATTTCAGGGAAAAAACTGTGATTCTCGCTCATCGTGCTACTAAAATATTCTATTTTGTAATATCCTGTCGATCTATTTGGATAATTATACATTTTCATCAGGGACTTCATGGATTATAATATAAATATTAACCATATTTAAAGACAAAGCGAGGTAAAAAGATGAAAGTGGCAGAACATGAAACAGTAACTTATGATTCCTTTGATATGCAAGCTTTAAAAACTGAAAATGAAAAGCTTCATACCCTGGTACAACAAATGAATGTGACAATCAATCGATTAATAGAGACCTTTATATTAACAGATGAAAACCTTTAGAACATGGATAAAATCGGGTGGCCCATGCTAAAGCATCAGCCACCCGATTTTATCTTATTGTACTACTGTTTCAAATCCTAGATCATCTAGAATTTCTCTAGCCTTTTCCACCTCAGCTTCATTGCCATCTACAGAAACGGTTTTATTTTCCAGATTTATGGAGTACTTCATCCCTTCTGCTCCTAGGGCTTTATTAATTCTAGTTACACAATTCTCACAATGCATATCTTCTGCTTTTAATACAGTCATATCTATTCTCCTTTTCCATATTTCTTTATTTAGATCATTGGGAAACTCTATACCTGTTATAGCAATACTTTGTTCCCAACTACGTGATCTCTTTCTTTATTTCATTAGCTTTTGAATGGTATTACATAATTCATCTACAACTTCGACATTTCCTACTTGAATATCTTCCACAACACAAGATTTAATATGGTTTGTTAAAAGCATTTTATTAAAACCATTTAGTGCCGATTGTATTGCACTTACTTGTGTTAATATATCCACACAGTAACGATCTTCTTCGACCATATTTTTTATTCCTCTAATCTGACCTTCGATTCGATTCAATCTGATCATAAGATTTTTGTACTCTGGATTATCACGGTGTTTTAATTTTGTACTTTCTTCCATAAAAAATCTCCTTATCTTATAATTATCTTATAATTTTAGTCTTTTTAGTCTTAAGGCATTACTAACTACTGAAACAGAACTAAATGACATGGCAAGTCCTGCTAAAATTGGATTTAATAATGGTCCACCAAAAGCATATAAGAGTCCGGCAGCAACTGGTATTCCAAGAGAATTATAAAAGAATGCCCAGAATAAATTCTGTTTAATATTTCTTATTGTGGCTCTGCTTAGCTTAATTGCTTTATAAACATCTGATAAATCAGACTTCATTAATACTACATCACTAGACTCTAAAGCAATATCACTACCATTTCCAATGGCAGAACCTATATCCGCCTGCACAAGTGCTGGAGCATCATTGATACCATCTCCAACCATCATAACAGTATGGCCTTCATTTTGCAACTTACTTACTACAGATGCTTTATCTTCAGGTAATACTTCAGAAATTACTTCGTCTACGTGTACTTGTTTTCCAATATTTTCTGCCGTTAACTTATTATCTCCAGTTAACATATATACTTTTACACCGATGCTTTTCAATTGATCAATGGCTTTTACACTGGTGTCTTTGATGGTATCTGCTACACTGATGATTCCACTTAATTTGCCATCAATAACAACAAACATAGGCGTTTGACCTTTTCCTGCTATCTCGTTAGCAGCATGATGAAAATCACCAAGGTCCACAGAGATATCTTTCATCATTTTTGCATTTCCGATAAAGATATGTTGTTCGCCGATCTTAGCTTCTATTCCTTTACCTGTAATACTGTTAAAATAATCTAGCTTTTCAAGTTGTAATCCCTTTTCTTCTGCTGCTTCTACAATTGCTAATCCTAATGGATGTTCTGAAGACTTTTCACAGGATGCAGCGATCTTAAGTAATTCATCTTGTGATATGTTTTCACTGATCACATCAATCACCCTTGGTTTTCCTTCTGTGATGGTACCTGTCTTATCAAGAACTACAACATCTACTTTATGAGTGATTTCTAAAGCTTCTCCACTTTTAATTAAAATACCATTGTTTGCTCCTATACCCGTTCCAACCATAATAGCCGTTGGTGTTGCAAGGCCCAAAGCACATGGACAAGCAATGACTAATACCGATACAAAAATAGTTAAAACAAAAGTAAGATCGTGGCCTAGGAAGAACCATACAAGGGCTGCTAGCACTGCAATTCCCATAACCGTTGGTACGAAATATCCAGATACAGTATCTGCAAGCTTTGAAATCGGTGCTTTTTTACCTTGGGCATCTTCAATCATTGTAATGATCTTAGACAATGTAGTATCTGCTCCTACGTGAGTGACTTTAATATGCATCACACCATTAAAGTTAATACTACCTCCAATGACATTATCTCCTACTTGTTTTTCTACAGGAATGCTTTCTCCCGTTAACATAGATTCATCTACACTACTAAAACCATCGATGACTTCTCCATCTAGAGGAACTTTACCACCAGGTTTTACAGCAAGAATATCTCCTTCTACTACTTCATCTATATTAACCTCTATTTCCTGACCATCTCTCATTAAGATGGCTGTGTCTGGAGATAACTCCATTAATTTCTTAATGGCTTCCGATGTTTTTCCTTTGCTTCTGCTTTCCATATATTTACCGAGCATAATAAGAGTTACAATAATAGCTGCTGACTCGTAATAAAGATGATGAGCATTCATTGGATTTTTAGGAATAAGAATCGTCATAACCAAACTATAAATATAAGCACTTCCAGTACCAATCGCTACTAAAGAATCCATATTCGGATGACCTTTAAATAATGTTTTTAAACCCACAGTATAGAACTTTCTTCCTGCAATTAAAATAAGCGTAGTCAAAACTAACTGAGCTAATGCAAAGTTTAATGGATTTTTATCCATATCTAAAAAGTCTGGTAAAGGCAGTTTTACAGGAATCATATGTCCCATAGAAATGTAAAGAAGAGGGATAGCAATGGCGATACTAAATAAAAGTCTCTTCTTGCTGGCCTTTAAAGCAAGCTGCTCTTTTGTAAAGGTTTCTTTCGAATCTTCTTTTTCTAAATCCTTTGGTGTGAATCCAGCTTTTGAAATGGATTTTTTTATATCTGCTAGCTTCACTGTAGCAGGATCATATACAATATGTGCCTTGTTCGTGGCTAAGTTTACTTCACTGGTCACAACACCGGGGAGCTTCCTTGTCACACGCTCTACAGCACTACTACATGAAGCACAGGTCATTCCCTCTACTCCTATAGTAATCTCTTTATTATGATTGGCAAGTTTTGCAGAAAAACCTGCTTTATCTACTTTTTTGACAATATCTTCTGGAGTGACCTGATTTTCATCATATTCGATGGTCATCTTATTTGTTGCCAGGTTCACTTCACTTCTATCTACTCCTGGTAGTTTTCTAGTGACTCTTTCCACAGCACTGCTGCAAGAGGCACAAGTCATACCACCTATTTCGTACACTTCTTTCTTCATGTCCTCACCTTTCTCTCCGTTGATACTTATACCCCCTATGGGTATAATGAAATTATATTCCTATTTTTATTTCTTGTCAACCCAAAATTTTTAAAAAATGTTGACACCCTAAAATTTTAAAAACACAACCTATCTTAGATTTTAAAAATATGTTATGATACTAAAGTCAAAAGTCATAATCCTATGAAAGATAAAATAAGGAGGTTTTCATCATGAACTATATAGATTTGCATACTCACTCCACCCGCTCAGACGGAACTTATTCCCCTACTGAATTGATTCAATATGCTTTCGAAAAAAAATTAAGTGCTATTGCATTAACGGATCATGATACCATAAATGGATTAGATGAAGCATTAAATTTTGCTAAAGACAAAGAGATTGAAGTGATACCTGGAATCGAACTTTCCTCTATTTATCAAGGGAAAGAAATTCATATTTTAGGTCTCTTAATCGATCACACCTCTCCTTCTTTTAGAGAAGCACTCCATGGTTTTCAAGTTAGTAGAGACAGCAGAAATAAAGAAATCATTAAAAATTTACAAAACTTAGATATCGATATTTCTATGGAACAACTGGTGAAGACCTTTGGAGATACAACTTATACAAGGGCTCATATGGCAAGATACTTATCCGATCATGGATACGTAAAAGATATCAATGATGCTTTTCATAAATATCTCGGAGAAGATGCACCTTGTTACGTTCCAAGGGTAAAAAATGAGCCTGATAACATGATAAAGCTCATCTTACAGGCTGGTGGTGTTCCTATTCTAGCCCATCCACTACGTTATGATCTGACCATGCCTCAATTAGATCAGTTAGTAAAATCTCTAAAAGAAATGGGTCTATTAGGTTTAGAGGCAATCTATTCTGCTAACCAGTGGATGGATGAAACCAATATGAAGAAACTAGCGAGAACTTACCAGTTATGCATTTCTGGCGGTTCTGATTTCCATGGTACCAACAAACCCCATATTGATTTGGGTACAGGGCGAGGAAATCTAAAAATTCCAATGCATATTCTTGATCAGATTAAGGGGTGTAAACCTTAAGTATTTACCCTTTTCTTCTCAACATCAATGATGATATCTTAACTAAAATCCAAGAGATCCCTAGCTGGAATACCATTAAAATCAACAAAGCGTATTGAAAGATAGAAGTGCGGCTAATAACCATCAAAGCTTGTAATAATTTCTTGAAGATCATCTTATCCATAAGGTAGCCTGCAATATAGTATAAACCACGAATCATCACTCCAATAACTCCTTCTACTTCATAGATGGTTATTTCTCCGGTTTTTACCACACTAGTGTAATAAAACAAAGCATATACAAGCATAATACCACCTATAACAAGGATCAGTGTAAGGTACGTTAGTATCGTAGCTGTACTTGTTTTTTTAAA
>DVLR01000340.1 GCA_018715425.1 Candidatus Merdenecus merdavium | reverse complement strand
GTTGAGTCAAACATGGATGATTTGAAAGTGATTGCTGAAAAATTGGAGATTATAAACTTGCAACTTGCACAAAGGAATGCCACAAGACAGAAAATACTTCAGGGTCTACTTATTTCATTGTGTGCTATGATAGTAATAGTTTTTATGGTTTTAATATCATTAAATAGTCCTTACTTAAGTTGGAATTATAATGACCCTGAACTTGCTGTCGCTGGAGTTGCTTTTCATGCATTTGAGTGGCTGTTTGTTAGGTTAGCACCGCTTTTTCTTATAGGAGCAATCCTTGGAATGTTCTTGATAAAAAAGAAAAAATAAAACTACTCTTCTTTTTAGGATGCAGTCCAGACTTCAAATTTTCTTTCTGTAATCCCTCGGAGATGCACCTGTTTTTTCTTTAAAACATTTTCCAAAATGGCTGATTTGCCGAAAACCTACGCTTTCAGCGATATTTCCTATGGACTCATCAGAGTTTTTCAGTAATTCAGCAGCTTTTGAAAGCCTGTATTCTGTTAGATATTTGTAAGGTGTGGTCTGCATACTTGTCTTGAAACACCGCAGACATTCTGATTTGCTGACATTTCCACTCCCTGCGAGTTGATCAAGAGAAATATCCTCTCCGTAATGTTCGCTTATGTATTGCAAAAACTTCTGCATACGAGTTCCCACAACCGTGGCAGTGTTTTCAGTTGGTATTTGGATATTGCGGCATACTTCAAGCCAAAGTGCTGAGAGCAGGCAAAGCACCTCATAGGAATAGAATTCAGTTTTTCTGTTTTCAAGGTCTGTAAGTTTAAAAAGTATAGATAAAATAGAGTTACTCCATTCTGCCTCTTTCGGAAAGCAGCAGATAGATAATTCATCTTTACCTACAATACGACGAACCAAAGCCTCTCCTGGACTGCCAAAATAAAATTTGAGAAAATAGTCGGGAAAAATAAAACTATTGTAGTGGCAGAAAAGAGATTTTTTAACAAGGTGGATAACATTTTTATTGATAAAGATGCCACTACTCTTATTTACCCGCACGGATGTATCTAATGTTTTTATTTCAATTTCACCGTCAAGTACATAGATGAACTGCAAATCCTCGTGCCAGTGCATAACTTGAAAACCAGGACTTCTCGGATAACTTTGGTCGTTCCTAACATCAAGCACAAGATATGGAAAATTCGAGCCTGCATTTAAATTGATTGAATTTATGTAATCGTTTTGTGTATTTTTCATTTTGATGGATCCTTGTTTGAATATATTATGATAGTATTAGAAGATATTTTCATATTATATCGCCTTAAATTATGATAATATTATATTGTAAAGTTATTTCTAAGTCAAGGTAGCAGGTGGAATAAAGGTGTATTTTCAATATGGTGAAAATACAACCGAATATTTAAAATGAAAGATTACGCCCCAAAAAAGGAGAACAAGAAAAGTGAAGGAAAAAGAAAACTTGCAAGCAATCCAAAACAAGATAAACTCACAGTTGTAACGCCTGTACGCACCTATACAATGACTGAAAGAGCAGAAGCGTCTGCGGACACTAATAAATGTTTGGAGGTATCAACTTATGATTTATATATATCATTATAACTCACCTTTAGGTGGTATCACACTATCTAGTAACGGAACAGAACTTACAGGTCTTTGGTTTGACGGACAGAAATATTTTGGAGATACCCTCGAAGAAAAATATGAGGAAAAAAGTTTGCCCATATTTGAACAGACTGCTCGATGGTTGGACATTTATTTTAGTGGTAAAGCACCCGATTTCACGCCACCGTTATGTATGAAAACCACCCCATTCCGTAAAGCGGTATGGGAAATTATGCTGACAATTCCCTTTGGAAAAACAATGACCTACGGTGAAATTGCAGATAAAATTGCAAAGCAAAAAAAGCTTTCTAAAATGTCTGCGCAGGGTGTTGGCGGTGCGGTGGGTCATAATTCTATCTCTTTGATTATTCCCTGTCATCGTGTGGTCGGTACAAGTGGCAGTTTAACGGGATATGCAGGTGGCATTGAGAAAAAGGTGCAGCTGCTCACATTGGAAAAGGTGGATATGTCCTCATTTTTTGTACCGAAGAAAGGAACAGCCTTATGATTTCATCAAATGCAGAAACAATACAAAAATCCTTTACCGAGCAGGCAAAGACTTTTGAAACAAAATCAATGTGCTTTACAAAGCAAGAATACTTGAAACATATGGTTTCGTCTGTCAATCCTAAAGGGTCAGATACCGTTTTAGAGGTGGCGGCAGGAACTTGTATCTGCGGTCGATCTCTTGCTCCATTTGTTCAAAGTGTCATTTGTCTTGATATGACTCCTGCTATGCTTGAGGTTGGAAAAGATAAAGCAGAGAAACAAGGACTTAGAAATATCAACTTTGTGCAAGGCGACGCAGAGAAACTACCGTTTTTGGATAACAGCTTTGATCTTGTCATCTCCCGTCTGGCTTTTCATCACTTTCCCCATCCGAAACGATGTTTTTCAGAAATGGCAAGGGTTTTGAAAGCAGGTGGGAAGTTAGTCATAATTGATATGGAAGCAGCCAAAGAAGAATTGCGTAATACGGAAGATGAAATAGAAGTTCTGCGTGATCCCTCTCATATTCGTAATTTGAGCAAGGAAGAATTTACAGCAATGTTTCGAGAGGAGCATTTGACAGTCACAGAAGTGGATGTTACGGAAATACCCGTTTCCTTGTCTGCTTGGATGGCGCTTACAAATACGCCTGCAAAAATCTCCGCAGATATATCAAAATGCTTTGCAAAGGAGATAAGGGGCAACGATTTGACAGGATTTAATCCGTACCAAAAAGATGGAGAAATCTATTTTAATCAGCGTTGGGTAATGATAATTGGGGAAAAGAAGAATAATGGGGGCTAAAGGAAAGTAATCTGCTCCCAAATGGAGCCGTTGCAAAAGATGCACAGGAACTTTACGGACATGCTGATGTCAGTACCATAATGCACATCTACGCTCATACTACAAGGGAAGCCAGAATAAGTCATTTTTTAGATGGTGAAGATTTGTCTAGTAAATCAAGAAAAATGCTTATTAAGAAAATCCTCATGATATGCCGTAAGTGACCAAGGCTTCATGGATCTTTTGCAACGGGTGGTTATGCTCCATCTTTATCTTTTTGAAAGACCTTACTTACTACTTGAAGAAATACAGGAATTGCAGAGTTGTTATTATCCATCCGATAATAAAAGCACATGGGCAAAGCACAATCATGATCCTCAAGTGGTATTGTTCTTATATAATCTCTTGACATATGTCGCACACCATAGGGCATAATACAGATGCCATTCGTTTTCTTAACATCCAATCCTACGGTATCAATTTGCTGTGTATATACAATTTTCTGTGGATATATCTTTCGCCTCTCTAGAAGGTTTAGGATTAGGTCGTTATATTTTCCATAGCCACTCTTGCCATCAAGAAGGATTAGCGTATGATCCTTTAATTCTTCAAGTTTCATGTAGTTTTTTTGAGATAAAGAATGATCAGCCCTCATGATTACACTAAGCTTCTCGTATGTAAATGGAAAACATTCAATATTAATATCAGGTTCCACATTCACGTCCATAGATAAACATAAATCACTCTCCTTATTAAGCATCTGTTCCATTCCAGTTAGTGGTTGGCAGGAAATGATTTGCGTAGTATAGTTTGGATACATCGCGGAAAATTGAAGAAGAATAGGTTCTGTATAATCAGCAGTCCAGTAGTAGGGGCTGTGGATTTTAATGATACCATGATTACCTGAAGATAGGATAGCAATCTGGTCTTTTGCACACTCATAAGCATTGAGGATTTCAACAAACTTATCATATACAATGAGCCCAGCTTCTGTAAGTTCCATGTTTCGGGTATCGCGGTCAAACAACTTTGCTCCCATTTTCTCTTCGATTTTAGCAATATGCCTACTAAGTGCTGGTTGTGTAATAAATAAAGCATCTGCTGCCCTTGAAAAGTTAAGTGTTTCTGCTACCATGACATATTCTTTTATATAATTAAAATGAATCATACATTCACCACCCTATTTTTTATCTATATTGTATCATTTATATAAAAATTGACAAGACCATTTATGTATTTCCAACATAAATAACGATAAAGATAGTATTTCACATGTAGACGTTATCCTGATACTATTAAGATATAATACAAATTTGGATTAAGAAAGGGGTAAGGCATATGTTTACATTAGAAAGTGCAATCAATCGAGGAGTTAAAATAATTGAAAACTTAGGACCATTTGGATATTTTCCATCTGTTGTAACGGAACCCAGAGAGGAACTTCTAGCATGTAGGGAGACTGCCTGGATAGGAACCTTCCTAAATCTATCACCTGTTTATGACATTTCTGGTCCAGATGCAATAAAATTACTTAACTATGTGTGTGTGAATCGAGATTTCTCAACACTTAAAATCCGTGGGTCCAGACATGTATTGATGTGTAATGAAAAAGGGCAGCTTCTAGCTGATGGACTGCTGATACGGACTGGAGAAGAGTCTTTCCGTACTTACTGGTTAGCGCCAGTGCTTGCTTTTTATGTGGATACTCTAGGGATGAATGTTGAAGGTGCCTGGGTTAAAGATGAATATTTTTTCCAGATTGATGGACCTAAATCCTTGGAGATTCTTGAAAAAGCCTCCCAGACAGATCTGCATGACATGAAATTTGCAGGTCGAAAGAATGTAAAAATTATGGGGACAGATGTAACCGTGATAAGATTGGGGATGTCAGGTGCCCTTGCCTACGAAATTCATGGGAACATTCATCATGCAGACCTTGTATATGATGCTGTAGTTGATGCTGGGAAAGAATTTGGGTTGAAACGATTAGGAAATCGCCAGTATTGTAAAAATCATACCCAAGGTGGATATCCAAATCAATTTATCCACTTTTGGTATCCATGGTTCACAAGTGGAGATGATCTTAAGGAATATATTGAAGAATATTCCAAAGGATCTTGGATTTTAGACCATTATAGTTTTTTTGGAAGTGCTAACGATGATGTAGAAAACTTTTTTATTACTCCATATGACATTAAGTGGGATTACTTAATTAAGTATGACAATGACTTTATTGGTAGGGAAGCACTTGAAGAGATTGGGAAAAATCCTCCAAGAACATGTGTGACTTTAGAGTGGAATGCAGAGGATGTAGGGCAAGTATTTGCTTCTCAATTTAGAGGCACTGATGTTGAACCAATAGATAATATTAGTCGTATTGGGGATGATGATGACCAACCTAGCTTCAGAGCTAGTAAGGTTCTACTTGATGGAAATATGGTGGGAATTACAGCTGGAAGGACACAAGATTTCTACCACAGACGTATGATTTCTCTAGCCTTTATTCGTAGAGAACATGCTGTTGAAGGGAAAGAATTAAAGGTCCTTTGGGGAACCAATGGTAGTCCACAGATGGAGATACGTGCAAGAGTGGCACCATTCCCTTATTATCAGGAGGAATATCGTAATGAAACCTTTGATGTAGAAAAAATCCCACGTCCTAGCTTTGATAAAATTTCAGATGAAACACTAGATGGAATTTACAATATTGTGGTTAAGTCTCCAACAGGCGATATGGAAGGCTCTTTTCATTATACAACAAAAGATGGTGTCGTTACAGGAACAGCGACTACATTAGGTTCTACAGTTGAAGTTGTTGATGGAATTATAGTTGGTAATATATTCACCCATACAATGAAGGTAAAATTAGGTATAGGAAGAGTCAAAATAACTGTAAAAGGGGAAGTAAATGGAGATTCTATCTCTGGTGTATTTAAAACAAGTTTTGGCACAATGTCCTTTGAGGGTAAAAAAATAAATGAATTTTAAGTATGTCAAAGAAGGAAAAGAAGTAATTGATAGCATATTGTATCAAGAATAAAAGAAACATAAAGAGGTGTCAAGGATAAACCATTGATGTCTCTTTTGTTTTCAATCTTTATTTACTGGACAAATGATGAGTTTTATCCATTGAGACGAGTAATGCTAAGGTGTATGATATGTACAGAGCAAATCTCTCGTGCCTGTATGAACGAGGTTTCATGGAACATTGAGGATTTCATCATATGAAAAAGGAGTTGAAAATATGTATTTTGGACATTATGCAGTTGCTGTAGCGGTAAAAGCAAAGGAACCTGATATCCCTATAGCACCATTGGTAATAGGAACAGGTGTAATGGATATCATAAATGGGATGTTTATCATGGGTGGTATTGATAAAGTAACGGCAAACTTGAAGGCTTCTCCCTATCTATTTTTTGATTTAACCTTTATAGATTGGGACCACTC
>DVLR01000339.1 GCA_018715425.1 Candidatus Merdenecus merdavium | reverse complement strand
AAGGCATCATTTTATCCATGACACCGAAGGAAAGAAGTAATCCTGAGGTATTAAATCCATCAAGGAAGAAGAGAATTGCAGCAGGTGCTGGTGTCAACATCAGTGAAGTAAACAAGCTGGTAAAACAGTTTGAGCAATCGAAAAAGATGATGAAACAACTTCCAAATATGATGGGAGGAAAAGGTGGTAAGAAGGGCAGATTTAATCTTCCTTTTTAGCATAGATAGATAAAAACCAAGGAGGTGAAAGGTTAACATGGCAGTTAAAATTAGATTAAAAAGAATGGGACAGAAAAAAGCTCCTTTCTATAGAATAGTTGTAGCTGATTCAAGATCTCCAAGAGATGGAAAATTCATCGAGGAAATCGGAACATATGATCCAAACCAAGAGCCAAGCTTATTCAAAATTGATGAAGAAGCAGCTAAAAAATGGTTAGGTAATGGTGCTCAACCAACAGAAGTTGTTGGTAAGCTTTTCAAAGTTGCTGGAATAGAAAAGTAGAATAGAGGTGACCGTAATGAAAGAATTAGTTGAAGTAATTGCAAAGTCTCTAGTAGATCATCCAGATGAAGTTTCTGTTACAGAACAAGAAAAAGAATCTGTTACCCTTATTGAATTAAGGGTAGCGGATAGTGATATGGGTAAAGTCATTGGTAAACAAGGACGTATTGCCAAATCCATTCGTTCTGTTGTAAAAGCAGCAGCATCGAAAGATGATAAAAAAGTAAGTGTTGAAATAGTACAATAACCATAAAGCTCGATGCGTGTCGTTTGATATAGTATCGGGCTTTCATCTTCATAAATATAAAGAATGAACAAGGAGAAATCATGGAAGAATTACTAAGAGTAGGGGTGATCTCTTCTACACATGGATTAAAAGGCGAGGTAAAAGTATATCCCACCACAGATGATATTCATCGATTCAAACACTTAAGAGAAGTGATTTTAGATACAAAAAAAGGACGTATAGACCTTGAAGTAGAGAACGTTCGATTTTTTAAAAACATGGTAATTCTAAAATTCAAGGGTTTTGATCATATCAATGATATAGAGAAATGTAAAGGGGAGTCCTTGTATGTTACAAGAGCCAATGCACTTCCTTTAAAGCCAGGGCAATATTTTCTTGTTGATCTCATTGGACTAACTGTTTATACAGATGAGGATCAAGTTTTAGGTGAGCTTGTGGAAGTAATTGAAACAGGTGCAAATAACGTATACGCTGTTAAAACACCTGAAGGAAAAGAAATCCTAATTCCAGCCATTCCTCCTTGTATTTTAGAAACGAATATAGAAGAAAAGAAAATGAAAGTACATTTGCTGAAGGGGTTAGTTGATTAAAATGAAGTTTTACGTAATGACGTTATTTCCCCAGATGATTATGGAAGGTTTAAATACTAGTATGATCGGACGGGCTTTAGAAAGTGAAAAAATTTCACTGGAAGCTGTGGATATTAGACAATTTAGTGAAAATAAGCATAAAAAGGTGGATGACTACCCCTATGGAGGTGGTCCAGGCATGGTAATGCAGGCACAACCTATTTACGAAGCTTACAGCTCTATTAAGAATAAAATCGGTAAAAAACCTAGAGTCGTATATTTAACTCCTTGGGGAAATGTTTTTCGTCAGGAAATGGCAGAGGATTTTGCGAAAGAAGAAGAGCTGGTGTTTCTTTGTGGTCACTATGAAGGTGTTGATGAACGAGTGTTAGAGGAAATCGTTACAGATTATGTATCTATAGGCGATTACGTATTAACAGGTGGTGAATTAGCATCCATGGTTATGATTGATAGTATTGCACGTCTTATTCCAGGTGTTTTAAACAATGATGATTCAGCTACGTACGAATCTTTTCATCATAATCTCTTGGAACATCCACAGTATAGTAGGCCAAAAGAATGGAGGGGACGGGAAGTTCCAGAAGTTTTATTATCAGGACACCATCAAAAGATAGAGGATTGGAAATTAGAGCAATCATTGCTCCGAACCATGGAGTATCGGCCCGATTTACTAGAAAATTGTCTGCTTACAGATAAGGAACGAGACAGACTAAACAAGAATCAAAATATTAAAAAAAAATGTAGAAAAATACTTGCCAAGAATGATGAAATGTGATAAAGTTAACTCGTTGTGAAGAAAAAGAGATGGTCCTCTGTTATGAAAAATATTAAGAACATCCAGATGATTAAGGAGGTCACACACGTGAACGAAATTATTAGAAATATTGAAGCATCTCAGCTAAAATCAGAAGTTCCAGTTTTTAATGTTGGTGATACGGTAAGAGTACACAATAAGATTAAAGAGGGTACTCGTGAAAGAATACAGATTTTTGAAGGAATCGTATTAAAGAAACAAGGCGGAAGCAACCGTGAAACTTTCACAGTAAGAAAAAACTCTAATGGTATTGGTGTTGAAAAAACTTGGCCAGTTCATTCTCCATTTGTTGAGAAAGTGGAAGTAATCAGAAAAGGTAAAGTAAGACGTGCCAAATTAAACTATTTAAGAGGACGAGTTGGTAAGAAAGCTAAAGTGAAAGAATTGGTAAAATAAGAATAGTGTAGGTCCCCTTCATCTATGTTAGGGGAAGCAACATTTACGGGGACAAGTACTTAGGTATATTGT
>DVLR01000338.1 GCA_018715425.1 Candidatus Merdenecus merdavium | reverse complement strand
ATGAGCGAGTATAATCATGAGTAAAGGAAAACACACCCTTATTGTAACAGGTGGAAGGGTAAGGGATGGATATATAAAAGAAGTACTGGAAGAAGGAAGCTTTGATTGTATTCTAGGTGTGGATGGCGGACTAGAGTACTTGTATCAAGCTGGGATAGAACCAGACTATGTTGTTGGAGATTTTGATACTGTTTCAAAAGAAACGTTAGCTCATTTCCTTCATGTAGAAGGGATGAACGTTTATCAATTCCAACCTGAAAAAGATGCTACCGATACACAACTGGCCATAGAACTAGCTCTAGAAATAGGGAGTCAAGAGATTTGTATTATTGGTGCAACGGGAAGTAGAATGGATCATGTTCTTGGTAATATTCAGATTTTGGGTATTGCTTTAGAACATGATGTTTTTTGCTATTTACTTGATCCAACAAATAGGATTAGGTTGTTAAAAAAAGGGCTACAGATCAAAAAAGAAGATCAGTACGGTGATTATATTTCGCTGATTCCTTTAACAACCACTGTAACTGGGGTAACCTTAGAAGGCTTTAAGTATCCACTTTATCTTCATACCTTTACAAGTTTTGATACTTTAGGTATCAGTAATGAAATAGTAGAAACTATTGCCAGCATTGAACTTCATCAAGGTATCCTTATGATGATAGAATCAAAAGATGGGTAAAGCGCAAAAAATGTCGATAAATAAAGTCGAAATGTCGATTAGTGATACCCCTAAAAGCTTGCTTTTTAAATTATATTTATGTTAAACTTAATGTACAATACTTGATGTGCATTATGATAATTAGAAAGGACTAGACATATGAAATTAGGTATTGTAGGCTTGCCAAATGTAGGCAAGAGCACACTATTCAATTCTTTAACAAAGGCAGGAGCGGAATCAGCGAATTATCCGTTTTGCACCATCGATCCAAATGTGGGAGTTGTGACGGTTCCAGATGAAAGATTGAAGGTTTTGGCAGATCTATATCAATCACAGAAAATTGTTCCAGCCGTTATAGAATTTGTAGACATTGCAGGATTGGTAAAAGGAGCCTCAAAAGGTGAAGGACTAGGGAACCAATTTCTCGCAAACATTAGAGAGGTTGATGCTATCATACACGTAGTACGATGTTTTGAAGATCCAAATATCGTCCATGTTGATGGCGACATCGATCCAATCAGAGACATCGAGACCATAAACTTAGAATTGATTTTCTCAGATATGGAAATGTTGGAGCGTAAAATCGCTAGAACCTCTAAAGGAGCTAAAAATGATAAAGCATTAACAAAAGAATTGGATCTTTTAAATAGGATTAAAACATATTTGGAAGAAGGTAATTTAGCAATCGGATTTGAAACCGATGATGAAGATGAACGAAAATTACTGGAATCTTACAATCTATTAACATATAAACCAGTCATTTTTGCTGCAAATACATCAGAGGATCATTTATCAGACAATGGAGCATCTAATGAGTTTGTTTCCCGTGTCAGAGAATATGCAAAAGAACAGAAAAGTGAAGTTTTTGTTATCTGTGCCCAAATCGAGCAAGAGATTTCTGAACTAGACGAAGAAGAACGTAAAATGTTTCTTGAAGAACTAGGATTATCACAATCTGGATTAGATAAATTAATAAAGGCTAGTTATTCTCTACTAGGCCTTATAAGTTATTTAACGGCTGGTGAAATGGAAACAAGAGCATGGACCATTACCAAGGGAACCAAGGCTCCGCAGGCTGCTGGAAAAATTCATACTGATTTTGAACGTGGATTTATTAGAGCGGAAGTTGTAAATTATCAGGATATAGTTGATTGTGGTAGCTATGCCGCAGCTAAAGAAAAAGGTCTAGTAGGTTTGGAAGGTAAAGAATATGTTGTTAAAGATGGAGATGTGATCTTATTCCGCTTTAACGTTTAATCCACTTAAATAGAGCCATGAGAACAAAAAGAATCTTATGTTTTTTGGGAGAAATATAAGATTGGTCAATACTGTAAGCATAAGTTTCTTTGCTAGAGAAATAATAAACAGTATATAATCACCATCGCACTGCGAAAGAAGATGATATAGAATTATGAGTACTTAGCAACCATTAGACGAGCAGAAGAGCAGAGTAAATAGGCAAAAAAGGAGAATACTATGACACATATTAAAGAACTAAGAGAGAAAATTGAAATTGCAAGAAACAATTTAAATAAATCATTAGAAAACTGTGAGAATTTACAAGAATCTTATGAAGAAAACCTGCGGTTAGATAGGTTGATTGAAGAATATATTCAAGCATACGATCAGCATTTACAAGACAGCTAATTCACAAAGATATACAGCGGATACTTATGTATGCCATGAGTCACTAAAGATCTATTTATCCGTGGAACAAAGGGATTATTTTAGAGTCACTTCTTAGTATGGAGGTGGCTCTTTTTTTGTGGAAAGAAATACATCTTAAATGGAAGGTTAAGAATGTGAAGTAAATTAAGTTTACATAAGTAAGAAAGTTTATAAAAATCCTATTTAGCTATTGAAATTTTAGGTGGATTGAGATATTATAGACATACAAGTGGAGAAAAGTGGTGGATGGTGGTTCCAAGTGGTAAAAAAGTGGTAACTAAACCAGAAACCAGCCAAAGTATAAAAGTGACTTTGGTGAAAGAAGGTGCAGCTTTATGTTTATGGGCGAATATAACCATTCAATTGACACAAAAGGCCGTCTGATTATTCCTTCTAAGTTTCGAGATTTACTCGGAGCGGAGTTCGTAGTAACGAAAGGATTAGATGGATGTTTATTTGTGTATCCTCAAAATGAATGGAAAGAATTCGAACAAAAGCTTAAATCTTTACCACTTACAAATAAAAACGCTAGAGAATTTGTACGTTTCTTTGTTGCAGGAGCCACATCTTGCGAATTGGACAAGCAGGGGAGAATTCTCATACCGAGTACGTTAAGAGAATTTGCTCGTCTAGAAAAAGATGTTGTTCTAACAGGAATGCTAAACAGAATTGAGATTTGGAGCAAGGCTGCATGGATCGAAAATAGTTCTTTTGAGAACATGGATGAAATTGCAGAACAGATGTCAGATTTAGGTTTAAGCATATAATTTGTGAAGGGATTGGATGCATATGGAATTCAAACATAAATCTGTACTATTAGATGAAACGATAGAAAATCTAAATATCAATCCTAATGGTATCTACGTGGATGGCACATTAGGAGGAGGCGGACATGCTTTTGAAGTTTGTCGCAGGCTTTCCGATGAAGGAAGATTCGTAGGAATTGATCAGGATGAGGCGGCAATTGCTGCTGCAAGCCAGAGATTAGCGGAATTTAAAGATAAAGTAACCATTATCAGAAGTAATTACTGCAATATGAAGGAAGAACTAAATAAAATAGGAATTACGAAAGTAGATGGTATAGTTTTGGACTTGGGTGTATCCTCTTACCAATTAGATGAGGCCGCTCGTGGGTTTACTTACCGAGAAGATGATGCTCCACTTGACATGAGAATGGATCAAAGACAGGAGCTAACTGCAAAGGATATTGTAAATACTTATAGTGAGATGGATCTATATAGAATCATCAGAGATTATGGTGAAGATAAGTTTGCAAAGAATATAGCAAAACATATCGTAAGTGCCCGTACAATTAAGCCGATCGAAACAACTGGGGAGTTAATTGATCATATAAAAAGTGCAATACCAATGAAATTTAGAGCTGTAGGAGGACATCCAGCCAAAAAGACATTTCAAGCAATTAGAATTGAATTAAACCAAGAGTTAGAAGTATTAAAAAACTCATTAGATGAAATGATAGACTTACTAAAGGATGAGGGAAGAATCTGTATTATTACCTTTCATTCTTTAGAAGATAGAATTGTTAAGACCATGTATAGGAAAAATGAAAATCCCTGTACTTGTCCAAGTAATTTTCCAATCTGCGTATGTGGTAATCTTTCAAAAGGCAAAGTTATTACAAGGAAGCCAATCCTTCCAAGTAACGAAGAAATTTCGGAAAACAAAAGGTCTAAAAGTGCTAAGCTTAGAGTTTTTGAAAGGAGAATGTAAAATTGAAAAGGAGCGATTATATGGCTGATAGAAGAAGAACCTCATATCGAGGTGGGAATGCTCATAGTCCAGTAAATGGAAAAAGAAAAACAGAATATAGACACCATGATTATCTAGACGGCAGTGCAGTAAGAGCTCCTCAAGAGATTCCAATAAGAAAGAAGCAACAGCCACCAAAAATGGTTCGAAAACCCACCAGTAGAATGGTTAGGAAAAATAGAGAAAAGGCGTTAAGAATGGGGCTTGGATATGTCATGTTTTTAGCAATAGCTGCAGGTATTTTATTATTTTCTTGTGCCAAGTACATACGTATTCAAACAGATATTAGTAATCGTAGAAGATATATATCTAATCTTGAATCAGAATTAAGGGAATTAAAAATTTCAAATGATGATCATTATGATTTATTAATGTCTAGTGTAGATCTTAATAGTATTAGAGAAATTGCTACGAAAGAATTGGGTATGGAATATGCCAAAGATAGCCAGATCATAACTTTTAGTAGCGAAGGTGAAGATTACGTGAGACAATATAAAGATGTACCAGAAGATAAAACAATCAGTGAATAGAATATGAAGAGGTGGATTTTTGAGTAAGAAAAGAATCAATAGAAAATTCACTCGCACTATGCAAAAAAAGCTAGCAGTATTATTTGTGATAATCTTGCTAGCTTTAATAGGTTTAAATTTAAGAATATCCCTTATTAGTGCAAAGAGTGGAGATAAATATAAAAAACAGGTACTGTCACAACAGCAATATGATAGTATAACTCTTCCTTATAAAAGAGGAGATATTTTAGATCGTAATAAAACAGTGTTGGCAACGAGCTTAAAAGTGTATAACTTAGCTATCGATTGTATGAGCATTAATGAAGGTACAGATAAAAAATATGTAGAACCAACCATAAGAGCTCTAGTGGATTATTTAAATGTGGATGAAGACAGTTTACGGGAATTATTAACCAACGATGAAACATCGAGTCTTCAGTACAAAGTCTTAAGGAAAGAGGTTTCTGTTGAAGAAAAAGAAGCTTTTGAAGAGTTTTTAAATATACCAGAGGATTCTGAAATGTCAAAAGAAGAAAGAGATAGAAGAAATAACGTGCGAGGTGTTTGGTTTGAAGAACAGTACATTAGACAATATCCAAATGGCTCTCTCGCAAGTAATCTATTAGGCTTTTCTAATTCAGAGAATATGGGAAATACAGGGATCGAAGGATCGTACAATGATGATTTAAATGGAACCAATGGTAGGGAGTATGGTTATTTGAATCAGGATGAAGGAT
>DVLR01000337.1 GCA_018715425.1 Candidatus Merdenecus merdavium | reverse complement strand
TAAAAAAGGTAGGAATCCCATTTGATAAAATCAGTAGGATTATTCTTACCCACTAATTGCCGGTGATATGCTTTGAGTTGCGGATGGGTATCTTGTTCCTTCTCCTGAGCAGATTAATTTCGATCATAATATGTATCATCATTTTAATTAGTGGATATGTTCCCTAAAACCTTAAAACCGTTGATATGTTCCCTCATACCTCAAAAACGCTAAAAAACGGTTGACCTGTTTCCACTTACGTATGGTATCAAAATTTCGGAGGTAGACATCATTTGGGGCAACTCGGGCCACGTTGAGACGTGTGTTTTATTGTCCCACAAAAGTGCAGACGATTTTATCAGTGTAAAAATGGAGTACGCAGACGACCGAAAAATCCAGCCAGATCGTATCACCTACAGGCTTATTCAGGAGTATATCGAAGAAAAGTACGGCTTCAAAGTTCACACTGCAAACATTGCAGAGGTCAAAAGAAACTTAGGCCTGCCGATGTACGACGCACCAAACGCAGTTGAAGAACTAAAACGCCCATATAAACCAGCACCAGAATATAAAGTAGAAGCTATTAAAGACGCATTAAGGCACTTCAAGGTCATAGATTAAAGTAAAGTACCCTTTCAGCAGATCATTACTGTTGAGAGGGTCTTACTTTTTCAGAAGCCGGCCAATGTAAGGATAGCCCTACAAGATTGCGGGTCTTTCTCTTCGAGCCATGTTTCCAGATTGCTTATAGCGATATCCTTTTGAATATGGATGCTCTCTTCAAATCGATATTCGATTGCACATGTAAGGATATCAACAGGTTCATCAAGAACCTTACCGCCAAGAACTGGGTATTCGTCAATTACAATCCAGTCAGGTGGGAGACCATCAAAGAGAGCCTGCGGATACAATTCCCTAAAGTGAATCTCAATTTCCATAGCTTCGATCTCACCTTGTTCTTTATCTGGGTAACAAGTGGCATAAGATACATCGAAGCCTCTAGTGAGCAGCATCTGAACGACATTGATGAGTTCAATATCAACAGGAATGGTCTTATCGGCGCATTTACAACAAGGCTTCGACCAAATTTCACTGTATAGCTCTAAACATCGTGGACACATCGTCATCATACAATCACTTCCTTCACCAGTTTATAGAAAGTAGTTCTTTTAAGATTAAGTGCCTGCATAGTTGCAGTTGCAGTTTGCTCGCCAGTGCGGTGATATTTACCGCCGGGTACACTGGAATAACCGAGGTTACAAGTCTATTGTTTGGAGATGCGTCAGCCGTTTGGAGGAAAAAGGATCTGAATGTACTGCCCCTACCATAAACGAGGAAACATTGCAGACAGCAGTGGTCAAGGCTATTAACGAACTTTTGGCTAACAAAGAACCCTTCCTCCAGGCGTTGCAGAAAAACATAGCTACTATACTTAATGAAGAAAATGATAATGCCACCAATGATATTGATAGCAAATTGGAAGAATTACAACAACAGCTTCTTATCCAAGCAAAATCCAAGAATGACTATGAAGATGTGGCTGATGAAATCTACCACCTTCGAGAATTGAAGCAAAATGCACTTGTTGAAAATGCAGAGCGTGAAGGAAAAAGGCAACGAATCGCTGAAATGACTGATTTCTTTAATGAACAATCCTGTGAGTTAGAGGAATATGATGAGCAGTTAGTAAGGAGGCTTATAGAAAAAGTTACGGTATTTCATGATAAGTTCGCCGTTGAATTCAAATCAGGAGTCGAGATTGATGTAGAAGGGTAATCTTTAGAAAGAGAACAGAAGAATTATATTGGATTTTTAAAGATAATATGATATAATAAAACGACTTGGAGGTGGAAGAATGTATAACTTTTCTTGCTAATTATATGATGCATAATAAGATATTTAAAGAAACGGCTATAGAACCGTTTGTTTTGTTATGCAAATTGCAAGAAAGTTAAGTATTCTACACTCAATAATACATTACAGTAACCTTATGTTATGTATAACAAAAGGTAATAATAGTATTTGTTTTTGAGCCGTAAGAATTTACTTTCTTGCGGCTTTTAATATTTGTAAAAGAAAGGAAGATAAACGTGATAGACAATGATACTATGTCATTCATGACAAAATCCTTGCAGAGTTGGATAACATTATAGAGTAATTAATGCCGAAAACCGACTTTGCTTATAAAATTTTTATAATGTAAAGGAGGAAGAAATATATGTCCTTAATAAATGTTTCAAATCTAACTTTTTCATATGAAGGAAGTTATGACAATATTTTTGAAAATGTAAGTTTTCAGATAGATACAGATTGGAAACTCGGTTTTATTGGAAGAAACGGACGCGGTAAAACTACTTTCTTAAATTTACTGCTTGGCAAATATGCGTATTCCGGCAATATAAGTTCTACAGTTAAGTTTGAGTATTTTCCTTATGATGTGGAAGATAAGAGTCTATATACAATTGAAGTAATGAAGAGTATTTGTACGGAATGTATGGATTGGGAGATTTTTCGTGAAATATCATTGCTTGATGTTCAAGAAGATGCTTTATATCGTCCGTTTAATACATTGTCAAATGGTGAGCAAACAAAGGTCCTTCTTGCAGCTTTATTCCTTACAGCGAGTTGTTTCCTGCTTATTGATGAACCTACAAACCATCTTGACATCGATGCACGTAATGTAGTGCAAAACTATTTGAAACGCAAGAAGGGGTTTATTTTGGTATCTCATGATAGAAGCTTACTTGATCAATGTGTTGACCATATACTATCTATCAATAAAACGAATATCGAAATCCAAAAGGGAAATTTTACTTCTTGGTGGGAGAACAAAACGTTACAAGATAATTTTGAACTGGCAGAAAACAAGAAACTCCTTAAAGAAATAGGAAGGTTGTCTTATGCAGCAAAACGTAGTTCAAACTGGTCAAATAAAGTAGAAAAAAGTAAATATGGAACAACAAATTCTGGTTCAAAACTGGATAAGGGTTATGTTGGACATAAGGCTGCAAAAGCGATGAAACGTGCCAAAAATATTGAGTCAAGACATCAGGAAGCCGTTTTACAAAAATCAGAACTGCTCCACAACATTGAACAATATGATGACTTAAAAATTTCACCACTTGAATTTCACAAAGAGTGCTTAATAGAAGCGAATGATTTATCATTGTCTTATGGAGATAAAGAAGTATGCAGTAATCTTAATTTCAGAGTCAATATTGGTGATAGAGTTGCCATTATCGGAAAAAATGGGAGTGGTAAGTCTAGTATCCTAAAATTGATTAATGGAGATGATATTAAATTTACCGGAAATTTTATGCTAGCAAGTGGACTAAAAATTTCTTATATTTCGCAAGATACTTCATATTTAAAAGGTAATCTATCTGAATTTGCCTATAATAATAAGATCGATGAAACTCTATTTAAAACGATTCTTCGTAAACTGGATTTTAATAGAGAGCAGTTTGATAAGAACATGGTGGATTTTAGTGCTGGTCAGAAAAAGAAAGTACTAATTGCTAAAAGCCTTTGTGAAAGTGCACATTTGTATATATGGGATGAGCCATTGAACTATATTGATATTTTTTCACGTATCCAAATTGAAAAAATGATTTTGGAATATTGTCCTACACTATTGTTTGTGGAGCATGATGATGCTTTTTGCAATAACATTTGTACGAAAAATATTAATTTAGGTTTGTAGAGATTTTGAGTTGCCACAATAACTAAAAGATATTTACATGAAAGGGTGAAGAAATGTTAAAACAAAAAGAATTAATTGCAAACGTTAAGAATCTTACTGAGTCAGATGAACGAATTACAGCTTGTATGATGTATGGATCGTTTACCAAAGGAGAAGGTGACCAATACTCTGATATAGAGTTCTATATATTTTTGAAAGATAGTATAACCTCGAACTTTGATTCATCCAACTGGTTGTTTGACGTAGCTCCGTACTTGATGCTTTATAAAAATGAGTACGGAACAGAGGTAGTTATTTTTGATAATCTTATACGTGGGGAATTTCATTTCCTTTCTGAAAAAGATATGAACATAATCCCCTCGTTTAAAGATTCAGGTTATATTCCTGATACGAAGGCTATGCTTATTTACGATGAAACAGGGCAATTAGAAAATTATTTATCAGAGATAAGTGGTGCAAGACCAAATAGACTTACTGAAGAAAATGCTAATTTTTTGTTGTGTAATTTCTCTAATCTATGGTTGATGGGAATCAACGTTCTAAAAAGAGGAGAATATGCTCGTTCATTAGAACTCTTATCACAACTTCAAAAAAATACACTACAACTTATACGTATGGCAGAAAAAAATGCTGATAATTGGCTAAACATGAGTAAAAACCTTGAAAAAGAAATTAGCCTTGAAAATTATAAAAAATTTGCAAAGACCACTGCTCGATTAGATAAGGTAGAATTATTTGAAGCCTATAAAAATTCTTTGCTATTAGTTATGGATTTGCAAAGTCACCTTATTGAACAATACAACTTAAAAGTTACACATGACATTTTAGAAAGATTGTTGAATTACATTAGTGAATAGGAGAGTAACGTTATTCACAGTATTGGGTACTGAAAATTAACAGCATACCTCAGTTTTTCAAAAAACAGCGAAGCCTATGGATATGTTCCCGTCTACCGATAGTGCAAAAAGTGTCGTGGATATGTTTCCGAGAACGGACATACACAAATGACATTCATTCTGTCCTCTCAATCCATGGTGTTAGAGGAAACATATCGACTGTGAACCTTTTAATTTTCCCTATACTTTTTAATTATTTTGACTGAATGAATGTAAGGGTATTCAAGTTAGATTTATTCAGTAACGTGCCAATCGAAAAAACTCAATATGTTAGCAATCTAATGTGTTTAGAAAGTCTGATGGATTCTGTAAACGCACTGATTTGAAGCCTTTTCCGGGGTTAATCCCAGGAGAGGGCTTTTTATTATTGTATCAAAATCTGCATGAACATAGAGAGAATCATTCAGAAAATGATACAATTTAATAAAGCCCAAAGGTACTGTGCATAGGGGTATGCAATGTGCAAAAAGGGTGTGCAAATGTGCGAGGCCGGGAGCAACCGGTTATTTTTATATCTTTTATTATATTTT
>DVLR01000336.1 GCA_018715425.1 Candidatus Merdenecus merdavium | reverse complement strand
GAGTGGTTATAGGAGAGTTTTTGGCAGCCAGAAATGGTCTAGGGTATTTGATTATATATGGATCTCAAGTATTCAAATTAGATTGGGTGATCATGTCTATTGTAATACTTTGTATCATAGCCATGGGTCTTTATAAATTAATTAATTTAATAGAGAAATTTTATTTAAAAAAATGATAACATAAATGGATACTTTATATTAAAAAGTGGATACCATTATATTTGCCTATAAGACCAAGTTGGTTTATAGGCATTACATATTTACCAAAATCTCAAGATCTCTTATGTCAAAAAATATTTTTCCTTTCTGTTAAAACATGTTCTGTAAGATATGCCTGTACTATGTTATACTGATGAAGATAAAAAGGTTTAGTTTTTATACTTTTTGTAAGATGATATCAGAAAGGATCAATCATGAATAATATTAACTATCAAAAAGAACTAGAGAAACTATTGAATCAATTAAAGAACAATAAGGAAGTACCAACGTTATTTATCCATAGCTGTTGTGCACCCTGTAGTAGCTATGTTTTGGAATATTTATCAGAATATTTTAAGATCACCGTATTTTATTATAACCCCAACATCTATCCAGCAGAGGAATACCATAAAAGGGTAAAAGAACAAGAAGATTTGATTGGTAAGATGTCACCTAAATACCCTGTGGAGTTTCTAGCTGGAACTTATGAGCCTAGTAAATTTTACCATGCAATTAAGGGAATGGAGCATATGAAGGAAGGTAGCCAGCGCTGTTATTCTTGTTATGAACTAAGACTTAGAGAATCAGCGGTGATTGCAAAAGAGTTGGAGTTTGATTATTTTACTACCACTTTATCCATTAGCCCAATGAAGAATGCAGCAAAATTAAACGAAATTGGAAGTCAGCTAGAAGAAGAATATGGGGTAAAATATCTTCATTCAGATTTCAAAAAAAGAAATGGATACAAACGTTCTATAGAACTTTCTAATGATTATGGATTATATCGTCAGGATTATTGTGGATGTGTA
The DNA here is from genome assembly GCA_018715425.1 of Candidatus Merdenecus merdavium. Classification (GTDB taxonomy): domain Bacteria; phylum Bacillota; class Clostridia; order Lachnospirales; family Lachnospiraceae; genus Merdenecus; species Merdenecus merdavium. Next base: position 2,888 of record DVLR01000336.1, on the reverse strand, counting down.
TTTTCTAAGAAGGAGAGACAAGAATCCTTAAAAGAGTCATAAAAAACTCTGAAAAGAGATGAGATATAGTATTTATAAGCAGTTGTACAACATAAAAATTTATGATAAACTAATAAAAATACATTAACCAATTAAAGTAGAAAAGAGGACTCGAGATGGCACAATTATGGGGCGGACGCTTCACAAAAGAAACGGATCAACTAGTATATAATTTTAATGCATCGATATCATTTGACCAAAAACTTTATAAACAAGATATTAGAGGTAGCATAGCACACGTTACAATGTTAGCAGCACAAGGAGTATTAACAGAGGAAGAAAAAGAGATCATTGTGGATGGACTAAAAGGAATCTTAGATGACGTGGATCGTGGCGTCCTTGAGATTACATCAGAGTATGAGGACATTCATAGTTTCGTAGAAGCAAATTTAATTGAAAGAGTGGGAGAACCTGGTAAGAAACTTCATACTGGAAGAAGTAGAAATGATCAAGTAGCTCTTGATATGAAATTATATGTAAGGGACGAAATCAAGGAGATTGACCAATTAGTCAAGGAATTACTAGAGGCCTTATTACAAATGATAGAGAAACATACCGAGACTTATATGCCAGGATTTACTCATCTTCAAAAGGCACAACCAGTAACATTGGCTCATCATATTGGGGCATACTTTGAAATGTTTAAAAGAGACAGGCAAAGATTAGAAGATATTTATCATAGAATGAATTTCTGCCCACTTGGAAGTGGCGCTTTAGCTGGAACGACTTATCCACTAGATAGAGAGCTAACAGCTAGTCTTTTAGGATTTACTGGGCCAACGTTAAACAGTATGGATTCTGTTTCAGATAGAGATTATATTATTGAGCTACTGTCAGCTCTTTCTACAATTATGATGCATTTAAGTCGTTTTTCAGAAGAAATCATTATTTGGAATTCTAACGAATATCAATTTGTTGAAATCGATGATGCATACAGTACTGGTAGCAGTATTATGCCACAGAAGAAAAATCCAGATATTGCTGAGCTAGTAAGAGGGAAAACAGGACGTGTATATGCAGCACTTACTTCTGTATTAACTACGATGAAAGGGATTCCACTTGCATATAATAAAGATATGCAAGAAGATAAAGAGCTTACCTTCGATGCTATCGATACGGTAAAAGGATGTGTAGCCTTATTTACAGGAATGGTTTCCACAATGAAGTTTAAAAAAGAAGTGATGGAAAAGAGTGCAAAAAATGGATTTACAAATGCAACAGATGCAGCCGACTATTTAGTCAACCACGGTGTCCCTTTCCGTGATGCCCACAGCATTGTTGGACAATTGGTATTATACTGTTTAGATAAGAATATTTCCTTAGATGAGATGTCTTTGGAAGAGTATCAATCTATTAGTCCAGTTTTTGAAAAGGATATTTATGATGCTATTAGTATGAAGACTTGTGTTGAAAGAAGAACCACCATAGGGGCACCTTCAAAGGAGGCTATGGAGAAAGTGATTCAAATAAACAAAGAATATTTATTAAAAAATGCTTGCATTTTAGATTAATATCTAGTAGTATGTTCAATAAGATAAAGACAAATGTCCGTATAGGGAAAACAAACCTTAGAGGATGATCATATGAGGAGATGAAAAAATGAGTCAGAAATTAAAAGTAGGAATATTAGGTGCTACTGGGATGGTAGGACAACGTTTTATATCATTGTTGGAAAATCACCCATGGTTTGAAGTTACAACACTGGCCGCAAGTGCGAGAAGTGCTGGAAAGACTTATGAAGAGGTAGTAGGAAGTCGATGGAAAATGGATAGCCCTATGCCTGATCGTGTGAAAAAACTTGTAGTAATGAATGTAAATGAAGTGGAGAAAGTAGCAGATAGTGTAGATTTTGTTTTCTCTGCAGTAGATATGTCTAAAGACGAGATCAAAGCTATTGAAGATGCTTATGCAAAAACAGAAACACCTGTTGTTTCTAATAATAGCGCTCATAGATGGACTCCAGATGTTCCTATGGTCGTGCCAGAAATAAATCCAGAGCATTTCCAAGTCATTGAATCACAAAAAAAGAGACTTGGTACTAAGAGAGGATTCGTTGCAGTAAAACCTAACTGCTCCATCCAAAGTTATGCACCAGTTTTAACGGCTTGGAAGGAATTTGAGCCTAAAGAAGTAGTTGCTACTACATATCAAGCTATTTCAGGAGCAGGTAAAAACTTTGCTGATTGGCCAGAGATGGTAGGAAATATTATCCCATACATTGGTGGAGAAGAAGAAAAGAGTGAACAAGAGCCACTTAGAATATGGGGTAAAGTAATAGATGGTAAGATCGTAAAAGCAGATGAGCCAGTGATAACGACTCAATGCATTCGTGTTCCAGTATTAAATGGACACACGGCAGCTGTTTTTGTGAAATTTAATAAAAAACCAACGAAGGAAGAGTTGATTGATCGTTTAGTAAACTTTAAAGGACTTCCACAAGAGCTAGAGTTACCAAATGCTCCAAAGCAGTTTATTCAGTATTTAGAAGACGACAATCGTCCTCAAGTGAATGTAGATGTAGATTTTGAACATGGAATGGGCGTATCAGTAGGACGTTTAAGAGAAGATAGTGTATATGATTTTAAATTTGTAGGATTGTCTCATAATACCGTGCGTGGTGCAGCTGGTGGAGCACTTCTTTGTGCAGAGTTACTAAAGGCTCAAGGGTATATTACGAAAAAATAAATAAGTTTTATAAAATAGTTTTGTAGCTTTTTATTGTATTTAAATAAAAAAAGGCTTACAAAACTATTTTTTTGTGTCTATGAGCTGCGCAAACCATGATATTTCCTTGCTTTTGGTATATTTAACTTATTTAAAACAATAATACAAGGACTGGTTGTATAATA
>DVLR01000335.1 GCA_018715425.1 Candidatus Merdenecus merdavium | reverse complement strand
TCTTTGTGAAGGAGAAACGTGTTATCCACCTGTTCATGATTTAGATGTAATAGGAAAGACTTGATCCAATATATCCTCTTATATCCAAAAGAAACATGTCAATATCTATGATGATAAAGACATGTTTCTTTTGAATTAACACTTAGTTTGTAAAGTTATCAAAATACCCTTGAACCAAAATGATTGGAGTTCCTTTATCACCAGAACCACTCGTCAAGTCACAAAGAGAACCAATTAAATCCGTAAGCTGTCTAGGAGTAGTACCTTGTGATGCCATATTGCCTACTAAGTTATTTCCTTTTTCTTTAATACTCTTAGTAATAGCAGCTTTTAAGTCCTCTCCAGAAAGTTCCTTAAAATCATTATCGGCTAAATATTTTAACTTAATTTCGTTTGGTGTTCCTTCAAGACCAGGTGTATATCCAGGAGATACGCAAGGGTCAGCAAGTTCCCAGATCTTTCCCATAGGATCTTTAAAGGCACCATCCCCGTATACCATAACCTCTATATATTTTCCAGTTCTATCTAAAATTTGTTTTTGAACATCTTCTACAAAGGCAAAGCAGTCTCTAGGGAATAACTTTACACTATCCTCTGTAGATTTATTAGAACCTAGAAGACCATAATCCTCATTAAAACCATTTCCATTAATAGAAGTACTTAGGATGTCATCAAGACCATATACCCTGTTAGCACCATTCTCTTTTAAGATGCGTTTAGACCGTTCTCTAGTATGGATATCACAAGTTAAAACATCTTTCGTATATTCTAGAATAGTTTTAGGATTATTAGAGAAGATAATCTCTACTTCAGCTCCAGCTTCGGTGATGAGATCTCCATAGTATTTTACATAGTCTACACCAGTAAAGGTATGTTTGTTTTCTCCAAATAGCTCTCTGTATTTTTCTAAAGTTAGTACATCGCTGTATGGATTAATACCAGCTTGCTCGATTTTATCTAAAGAAACCAGTTCATTACCTACTTCATCCCTAGGGTAGCTTAGCATTAATACGATTTTTTTACAGCCTTTAGCAATTCCCTTTAAGCAGATGGAGAATCTATTTCTAGAGAGAATAGGGAAGATGACACCAATCGTGCCGCCGCCTAACTTATCTTTTACGTCAATAGCGATATCTTCTACCTTTGCATAATTTCCTTGAGCTCTTGCAACGATAGATTCTGTCGCCGCAATAATATCTCGATCTCGTAATTCGAAATGCTCAGACTCAGCAGCAGCTAGTACACTGTCTACTACAATCTTCGCTAGATCATCGCCTTGTCTGATAATAGGGCAGCGAATACCCATAGAAACTGTACCAATTTTTCTTTCCATATGAAAACCTCTCTTATCTTTTCGGACTTATTTAGACACAAGGTATAGAATAAGTAATGTTACATGTACTTTATTTGCTCATACCTATGAACAACAAGAACAATATTACAGCGTCCTCTCAGTTGCACATCCTTATCTATTATAATATAAAACTTCTCATAAGTAAAACTAATATTTAATGATAAGAGGTAAAAATTTATTTTATCAACTCATGGCACATGATATTTAATTATAAGAAACGTTTAAGTGAAAAAAGTATGATCATCATACCATAAAGGATGAATAACAAATATAAGAAATTTACATATACTATTGTAAATGATAATTAAGGATGTGAAGATATGGCACCTCCTTTTCGCGATGGAAGAAATCGCGGAGTAGCTTCAGAAGGAATGCCTTTAAGCGCACCTCCAAGGAATCCTCCTCCTAAACCGATGACAGGTAGGGGAGCGGGGGCACGTGCAGTAGATCCAGGGACCATAAGAAATTGTATTGGAAGGTTTACCTATATTTGGCTAGATAACGGAGAAGAGTTTTGGCTGTTTCCTGTTGAAGTAGGAAGACAATCCGTTGCAGGTTTTAGATGGACCAGATTTGGATGGGCATTTATGGGGATTTCATTAAATCGTATTGATATTTTTACCTGTATATAATCATGATACTTAGATGATAAATAAGGAGTAAAACCTTAAATCTACCTCTTAAGGATAGGGTGTCAAAAGGAATGGAAAACAACCTTTTGACACCCTAATTTTATATCGTTCATGGTATGTGGTAAATGTCTCAATGGGATGAAATATTAAGCATGAGGGATATCCGTATACTTAGCGATATCTTCATTGATGGTACATAGATCATCCACGGATAGACTGTGAAGATGATCATGACCTGTAATACGGGCGAAGGTTTTCAATTCTTCTAAGGATACATTTAAGTAATTGGCAACTCTTTTGGCACTGGTATCTACATGTAATCGTTTGCGCAGTTCAGGATCTTGTGTTGCAACGCCTACAGGACATTTTCCAGTTCCGCAGATTTTATACTGTTGACAAGCAGCTGCTATTAAAGCACCTGAAGCCACTGCTACAGCGGTAGCTCCCATAGCTATAGCTTTGATAAAATCGGAAGAAACCCTTAATCCACCAGTAATGACAAGATCAATGTCTAAATCATGTTCTTTTAAGAATGCATTGGCTCTATGTAAGGCATATATACTTGGTATAGAGGTAGCATCGCGAATAATTTTAGGGCTAGCACCAGTAGCACCACCTCGTCCGTCAATGGTTATAAAATCAGGATTTGCATAGGCACAAAAAGCCATATCTTTTTCGATTCGGCCAGCAGCAATCTTGATACCGATGGGTCTACCACCAGAGAGCTGTCTTAATTGTTCTACTAAGTGCTTTAAATCTTCTTTTGTTTTAATAAAATCAAACTTTGAGGGACTGATAATGTCCTTTCCAATTGGTTTATTGCGAATTTTAGCTACTTCCTCTGTTACTTTTTCACCAGGAAGGTGACCACCCATACCAGGTTTTGTACCTTGGCCAATTTTAATTTCAATAGCATCAGAATTTTGTAAGATATCTGATGTAACGCTATACATATTCGGTACATATTCAAAAATGTACTTATAAGAATAGTTCATTTCTTCAGGAAGAACACCGCCTTCACCGCTGCATACAGCAGTTTTTGCCATAGCAGATCCTTTAGATAGAGCTAGTTTCACTTCCTTAGATAAAGCTCCAAAAGACATATGAGAAACGTAGATAGGGTTTTCTAATACCATTGGCTTTTTTGCATGTTTCCCTATTATAGTAGTCGTATTGACAGGATCATGCTCATCAAGTGGAAGAGGATCTAGCTGCCCGCCAAGTACTAGAATATCATCCCAAGATGGCATTGGCATTTTAGTCCCCATGGATGCTATGACGGATTGTCCTGTAACAGCCATACTATGAATGGTGTCCATATGGCGTTCTCTTTCATCGGTTCTGGCAAATTGTAATGGATAAGAAAGATCATCTTGAGCTTCCTTTTGGGATACTTGCTCTAAGGCTTCTTTTCCATCCTCTTGATTTAATTTCTTTATTACTTGTCTAGGCTGTCCACATACAGGGCAATTCGTTAAATCATCATATAACATGTTGTCTCTTTCTTCATCGAAGATGTAACCACAAATACTACATTGATATGTTGCCATATGATACCTCCTTGTAAATCTGTTATAATAACATTATAGCAAATAGAAAGACTAAGTCAATTGCCATAGACATTGAAAAAATATATGTTTCATAATTGACAAAGTGAAGCTGTCATGGTATATTTGGAAAAATAAAAAATTTAATTGTAATAGTATCATAGGGTAAAGAAAACTTTTGCACCTACATCTTAAAATAGAGTTAACCAACCATAGAATGCGAGGAGATTATTATGATAATAGGAATTCCTAAAGAAATTAAAAATAATGAAAACAGAGTATCAGTAACACCAGCAGGT
>DVLR01000034.1 GCA_018715425.1 Candidatus Merdenecus merdavium | reverse complement strand
AATTGCCGAGATTAGAGGAATGGAAAAATGCTCTAATTGTAATGGGTTTGTAGGAAAAGACGATGTATTCTGCAAACGTTGTGGAACACCAATTAGAAACTAAGGAGAATACTATGGTTTATATTTTTCTTCCAATGATACTGTTTGCCATAGATTTTATTGCAAAAGAATATATCGAAGTAACATACAAAGAGCATGAGACAAAGAACATATGTAAAGATAAAATACAGATCAAAAAAGTATATAACAAAGGTGCTATGTTAAATGTCTTAGATCATAGACCTGAGTTTGTTGCTGGTTTATCCACAGGAATGGTTGCTGTGCTTATCATTGGTTATATTCAGCTGTTGGCGAAACAAGGATATCATCTCTTAAAGATTGCCTTGGGACTGGTGATCGGCGGTGGACTTGGCAATGTATTTGATCGATTAAAAAGAAAAAAAGTAGTAGACTTCTTTAGTTTTCGAGTAAAAAACGAGAAAATCAAACATACAGTTTTTAATCTAGCAGATATTTTCGTCTTTCTTGGTGGAGTGATATTTATTATTTACTCAATTCTTCCAAGTAAAAAGAAATAGTAGGATGAAATTTAGTATAGAATCAGACGAGATGAAAAGCCTGATTCTATATTTACGTTAAGATTGATATGGTAAATTGTATCAGAAAAGCTCTTCTTGCTTTTTGTTGGAGGGGAATTATGGATTGAAAAATCGGGAAAATAATATTGTCAAGGGTTTTTCTTTTAAAAAACTAATAATTGGTTAATAATATAAACAGAAAATGAGAAAACGGTATTGATTATCAAATAAGTTATGGTATAATGATAATCGCTAACTAACGACTCATAGTGACAAGAAACACCAAAAGATACTGAGGAGAATTTTAGATGGATGATGTAGTAAAACAGTTTAATCAAATGATGGAAGATTTAATAACACTTGCGAAGACGAAAAAAAATGTTTTGGAATACCATGAAATCAATGATTATTTCAAAGATATAGAGTTAAATGAAGAAAAGTTCGACCTCATTCTTGAAGTTTTAGAGAACCGAGGAGTGGATGTACTAAACGCAAGTGATGAATCCGGTAAAGAATTAATAGAGGTAGAAGAAGATTTAATTCTTGCCGAAGAGGAAGAAGAAATCATTGATGATCGTGATATATTAGATGGTGTTAGTACAGAAGATCCAGTGCGTATGTACTTAAAAGAAATTGGTAATGTACCCTTATTGGATATGGAAAAGGAAATTGAAATTGCCAAGAGGATGGAAGAAGGCGATGAAGAGGCAAAGAAAGAATTAACAGAAGCGAATCTTCGTCTTGTTGTAAGTATCGCAAAAAAATACGTTGGTCGAGGTATGCCCTTTCTTGATCTTATTCAAGAGGGAAACATGGGCCTTATGAAAGCTGTAGATAAATTTGATTATAACAAAGGATTCAAATTCAGTACCTATGCTACATGGTGGATCAGACAAGCTATTACGAGAGGAATTGCTGATACGGGAAGAACCATCCGCGTTCCTGTTCACATGGTAGAAACCATTAATAAAACTCTTAGAATGTCAAGAACCTTATTGCAAGAGCTAGGAAGAGAACCTACGCCAGAAGAAGTGGCGGAGCGTTTAGAAGTATCTGTAGATCGTGTTCAGGAAGTTCTTAAAATTTCAAGAGATCCAGTTTCCTTAGATACTCCAATTGGAGAAGAGGACGATAGCCATTTAGGTGACTTTATAGAAGATGAGGGAGCTTTATCACCAGCAGATTCTGCAGCTTTTTCGATGTTAAGAGAAGAGCTATCTACAGCCCTTGAATCCTTAACAGAGAGAGAGAGAATGGTCATTCAATTGCGGTTTGGTTTAGATGACGGACGGGCTAGAACTCTTGAAGAAGTAGGTAAAGAGTTTAACGTTACTAGAGAGCGTATTAGGCAAATAGAAGCGAAAGCACTTAGAAAATTAAGACATCCCTCTAGAAGTAAACGACTGAAAGATTTTTTATTATAATATCATCCCATAAAAGGACTCAAAACCAGCTAGGGCAGTTATGAAATGATAGACGAAACCATACAGATAGTGTAATATAAATATAGAGAATATCATTGATATCTGTTACTGCTACTGATATTATCGTAATATTAAGAACGAAGGCGTTCTCTTTTTAAGAGAGCGCCTTTTTACAACTCTAAAAAAGAATCATATAGGAGGATCTAGAATGAAACAGCAGTATACCAAAAGAGACATCTTACGATTAGTGGAAGAAGAAGATGTAGAATTTATCCGTCTTCAGTTTACCGATGTATTTGGGAATTTTAAAAATGTAGCCATCACTGCCAGTCAGTTAGAGAAAGCCTTAGATCATAATTTTATGTTTGATGCATCTTCTATTCAAGATTTTGCTGGAATTGAAGATGCAGATATGTATTTATATCCCGATCTTGATACCTTTACTATATTTCCGTGGCGACCTCAGCAGGGAAAAGTAGCAAGGTTCATTTGTGATATTTATAAAAGTGATCGAACCCCTTTCGAAGCAGATCCCAGATATATATTAAAAAAAGAGTTAGAAAGGGCAGCTTCCATGGGTTATACCTTTCATGTGGGACCAGAGTGTGAGTTTTTTTTATTTCACTTAGATGATCATGGGCAAGGGACTACAGAAACTCATGAAAAGGCCAGCTATTTTGATCTAGGCCCTTTAGATTTAGGAGAAAATGCTAGAAGAGATATGGTATTGACTCTAGAAAGTATGGGATATGAGGTAGAGTCCTCTCACCATGAAGTAGCTCCAGCTCAACACGAGATTGATTTTAAATATGATGAAGGATTGCGAACCGCTGATAATATTATGACCTTTAAACTAGCAGTAAAAACCATAGCTAAGCGTCATGGATTGCATGCAACGTTTATGCCAAAGCCAAAACAGGGTATGAACGGTTCGGGAATGCATACGAATATGTCACTTTCCAGAGATGGTAAAAATGTATTTTATGATCCTAATGATGAGTATGGGCTAAGTAAAGAGGCATATTACTTTATTGGTGGATTGTTAAAGCATACGAAAGGAATGGCAGCTATTACCAACCCTTTGGTAAACTCTTACAAGAGGTTGGTTCCGGGATATGAAGCACCTCTTTATCTTGGGTGGTCGGCGACCAACAAAAGTCCCATGATCAGAATTCCCAAGGGCAGGGGAGAAGATACAAGGATTGAATTAAGAAGTCCAGATTCAGCATCTAATCCTTATTTAGTATTAGCGGTTTGTTTAGCTGCTGGTTTAGATGGGATCCAACATAAAATAATCCCACCAAAAAGTTTGAAAAAACAAGTAGCTTCTTTCACTCAAGAGGAATATAAAGACGCAAACATAGAATCCTTGCCTCAAAATTTAGGTGAAGCATTAAGTGGATTAAAAGCAAGTGAATTTATTCAAAAAATTCTTGGAGAATCCTTATGTAATCAGTACCTATCCGTAAAAGAAAAAGAATGGGAAGATTATGAAAGATACGTCACCTCATGGGAAATAGAGCAGTATTTATACCGAATCTAGGAAAAAGAGATCTTCCTAAGCCCCATCTGGAGGTGAAATCATGACAACGGGTATTATAGTGGTATTTCCAAAACTAGAAGATGGTAAGAAAATAAAAAATATATTAGTACGGTATGGATTTGAAGTAGTGGCACTGTGCCAAAGTGGTGCCTCTGCTATTCAAATGGTGGATCATATGGAATCAGGCATTGTCATCTGTGGATATCGGTTGTCAGATATGATCTATGGTGATTTACATGATGACCTACCAAAACATTTTGAAATGATACTAATGGCCACAGATCAGCGTTTATCAGAAGGCATCAAAGAAGGTGTGATTTCTGTCTCAATGCCAGTTAAGATTGTTGATTTAATTGAAACAGTAGAGATGGTTTCTTCTAATATCATCAGGCAAATAAAAAAAGAAAAATCAAAACCAGGAAAACGTACAGAGGAAGAGAAGAAGATCATTGAAAAGGCGAAACATATATTAATGGAACGAAATAAGTTATCGGAAAAGGAAGCTCATAAATATTTACAAAAAACCAGTATGGACAGTGGAACAAGTATTGTAGAAACTGCCATGATGATTTTAAGTCTTATGGATTCCATCTAATCAAAACAAGAGAAGAGGATTTTTTTGTTCTAGACACTACACAAATTATAGAAGAGGTAAGGAAAATGAAATTTACGAAAATGCATGGAATAGGAAATGATTACGTTTACGTTAATTGTTTAAAAGAAACCGTAAAGAATCCCCAAGAAACAGCTCGGTTTGTAAGTAACAGGCATTACGGTATTGGGTCAGATGGTCTTATTTTAATCAAGCCATCGGAAGTAGCTGATTTTACCATGGATATGTACAATGCTGATGGATCTAGAGGTGCCATGTGCGGTAATGGAATACGGTGTGTAGGAAAATACGTATATGACTATGGGCTTACCAATAAAACCAGTCTATCCGTGGAGACGAAAAGCGGCATTAAGTATTTAGAACTTATGGTAGAGAATGGAAAGGTCTTAGAGGTAAAGGTTGATATGGGAAGCCCTATTTTAACAGCTAAGAAAGTACCCATTATTTATGATAAAGAACAAGTCATCCATGAACCTGTAGTTGTAGAGGGGAATACTTATCACTTGACGGCCATATCCATGGGAAATCCACATGGGGTTGTCTTTATGGATAACATTGACGACCTAAAAATAGAGGAAATTGGGCCAGGATTTGAACATCACACTATGTTTCCAGAGGGTGTCAATACAGAATTTGTTCAGGTAATAGATAGAAAACATGTAAAAATGCGGGTATGGGAAAGAGGGTCTGGTGAGACTCTTGCTTGTGGTACAGGAGCTTGTGCTGTGGTAGTAGCCTGTATTTTAAATGGTTTTACAGAAGATGAAGTAAGAGTATCCCTTCTAGGAGGAGATCTTTTCATTCGATGGGATAGAACCTTAGATATTGTCTACATGACAGGTTCAGCAACGGTAGTCTTTGATGGAGAGCTACTTACAGGTCATGGAGTTTCCTTTTAAAATTTTTAAGACTGTAAATATTTTGGTAAATGATAAAAAGTGTATAGTAAGAGTGATTGCTAATATAATATAAGTATGATATTCTATTGATAAGAGTTAGCTAAGGCTAACAATCTTTTGGCTTTTATAACAGAAGTTCCATCTTTCGAATTCTGGATAAGGGAAAAATAAAAAGGAGATCTTTATGAATCATACTTTAAAGGAAAAAGAAAAAATATATCATAGTTTAGATGAGAGAATTGCCTTACACTGTGCTCCTGTAATTATGGGGATAAAGACAGCCAATACCATTACCATTTTTAGAAGGGAATTAGAGGAGCTTATTTCCTTATTAAATCATACTGGAATACAAATCATAAAGCTATGCGAATGCAAGGAGAAGAATATTCTCATGCTCTATAGAGATGATCTATTACGTCATCAGTTACATCAAAAGCCTCAGAGAAGGTTTTTAGCATCTTATGGATATAAAGGTACAATGACCTTTGACGAAATGCTTTATTACCTAGTAAAAAGATTTCGTGGCTATATAGGAAAGGGAGAAGAATTTCCACATGAATTAGGGGTTTTCTTACAATACCCTATGGAAGATCTCTTAGCTTTCATCAAGTATGGGGGGAAAAACTGTAAAATAACAGGATATTGGAAAGTATATGAAAACGTAGAATATGCCTTAAGTGTATTTAAGTCCTATGATCAAGCCAAAGAAAACGTCTTACAATATTTGGATCAGGGGATGAATTTTGAGCAAATCACCAAAAGAAATAGACAGCAAAGTATTGCTTAATGAACATACAGATAGAAGAAAAGTAACCTACAGCCCACAGTAAGAATGTTTCCTTTCTGTGGGCTGTAGGTTTATCAATGGAAAAGTACTATACCATTATTAATGTTTTTCTAGTAAGCGACGCTCAAAGTTAATCACGTGATCTTTCTTACCGATGACAACAATTACATCATCTTTTCTTAGAACCGTATTTGGCTCTACATCAATGGTAGTTTTTCCATCTCTTTCAATGGCTATAACATTCAGGTTATAGTGCTTCCTAATATTTGCATGGAGAATAGTGACTCCATCATAAAGGGAAGTAATGCTTAATTCGCTAATAGTAATATCATCATCTAGATTAATAAAATCCAATGCTTTGGATGTTGTTAGTCGGTTGGCTAGTCGAACAGCCATATCACTTTCAGGATAGATAACTTCTGCTCCTAATTTTTCAAGGACTAAACCCTGCTCATAGCTAAAGGCCTTAGCGATCACTCTTGGAACGCCCATATTGATCACATTTAAGGTTGTTAAGATACTAGCATCAATCTTTTCCGCTATGCAGATAATAACCGTTTCACAGTTCTGAATACCTGCTTCTTCTAAGGTTTCTTTGTTTAGCTGTTCAACGACAAAAGCATTTTCTGTGTAGGATTGGATTTGCTTGATTTTACTTTCGTTTTGATCCAGTACTAAAACTTCCCTTCCAGCTTCTGATAAAGTTTTAGCTAAAGCATATCCAAATCGTCCTAATCCGATCACTCCAAATTCAATAATAGATTTATAACGTGCCATTTATTTCATCCTCCTAACCAATCGGTAATGATTCTTCTGCATATCTAATATTTGTTTTTGATCTAAAAGCCCAAATCGTTGCCATAGTAAGAGGGCTTAAACGTCCAATAAACATTGTGAAAGCCAAAATGATTTTACTGGAATCCTTAAGGTCTGGGGTAATTCCAGTCGATAGACCAACGGTACCAAAAGCACTGACTTCTTCAAAAAGAAGATCTAAGAAGTCTATATTCGGCTCTAAAATACTTAATAAAAAGGTGTTAAAGCAAACAATGTTGAGACCTAAAAATAAAATCAAAAAGGCTTTTAGGATAAGAGTTTGTGGTATTCTTCTTTTAAATCCTGTACAGTATTGATTGGTAGCAGAACTTAACACTGATTTTATCAAAGTGTAAAATGTTGTAGTTTTAATACCACCACCAGTAGAGCCAGGCGATGCACCTATAAACATAAGGATGATTAAAACAAAAAGTCCTGCATTGGTAAAGGTACTTAGTGGATAAGTACTAAATCCAGCTGTTCTTGCAGAGGTGCTAAAGAAAAATGCTCCCAACCAAGTAATATCCTCTGTTGCTTTTAAAAGAATGGTACCAACAATAAGTAAAATGATACTCATGGTAATAACAACTTTACTATGAAAACTTAGTTTTTTGAATGAGCGTTTTAGTAAAACCTCCATAATAACTAAAAATCCGATTCCTCCAAAGATAATTAAAAAGCAAGTAGTTAGATTCAACAAGATATTTTGCTGATAGGGAATTAAATTGTGAAGTCCTCCTAAAATATCAAATCCAGAATTGTTAAAGGCAGCCACAGAGTGGAAGATACTAATACCTAGGGCCTTTACTGGTGGATAATCTTTAGAAAAGACAAGAAAACTTAAAAGAACACCAATCCCTTCGAAACAGATTGTTAAAAATAGTACAGATTTAATTAATTTTACAATTCCTTTTACAGAATTAAGATTTAAAGCTTCTTTTACTACCAATCGTTCTTTAAAGCTCACTTTTCCTCCAGCAAGGAGTATTAAACCAACACCTAAGGAGGTAAAACCTAAACCTCCGATTTGGATTAAAAGGGCAACAATGGTTTGTCCAATTACATTAAAGGTATCGGCTGTATCAACAGCGATTAATCCTGTAACACAAACAGCGCTAGTGCTGGTAAATAAAGCATCTACATAACTAACGTCAATGCCCTCGTTATGTGTAAATGGTAAATATAGCAATAATGATCCTAGTAAAATTACTAGAGCGAAACCCAGGACAAGTATACGTCCCGGGCTTATTTTTTTTATAAACAACATGGTTCTCCCTCATTCATATTTCACAATTACTATGAATTTTTCATAACGACAGTCTCAATATCGTCAGCAACATCTTCACATGCATCACAGCATTTTTCCAGTCTTTGGATAATCTCAGTCCAAACCATTAGTTCAATTGGGTCTTTGGATGTTTGATATAGAAAACGAACAGCATTTGTATATAATTCATCTCCATCTTCCTCTAAACGGTTCATTTCGATAATCTTTGTTTGGAGGGTAGTGGATTTTTTGAAGTTTTTAAACTCTTTTAATGCCTGATCCATAGATTCACAACATCTAACGATCAATTCTGTAAACTTAGCAGTTTCAGAACGAATGCTTTGTACGTTATAAATATCTAAACGGATTAATACATCTTCAATGGCATCCGTAACATTATCAATTTTTTGTGCTAAGCTAATAATGTCTTCACGTTCAATTGGAGGAAGAAATTCCTTCATTAGACGATTCATCATATCATGTTTAGCAATATCAGCAGCATGCTCAATATTATGCATTTCTACAATTTTTTCAGGTATTTCTACATTTGTGTAATTCGTTACAATATCGTGCAACATCTTTGCACTCTGTAAAGAGTAATTAGACAGCTCTACAAACCCGTCAAAATAATTATATTCTTTTTTCTTTTCCATTTTTAATTCCTTTCTATCTAACATTATACACCATATGGTTGAAAATTAAAAGATCATCATAAAAAGTTTAGCCATGATAAATCCGACGAAACCACATCCTGGGAAGGTTAATACCCAAGCAGCAACCATTTCTTTTACAAATCCCCAGTTAACTGAAGAAAGTCTTTTAGATGCTCCAACACCCATAATAGATGTTGTTTTTGTATGTGTAGTACTAACTGGAATACCGAGTAAAGTAGATATTAATAAGCTAAAAGCAGCTCCTGCATCTGCGGCAAAGCCTTGATACTTATCTAATTTAACCATTCCCATTCCTACGGTTTTAATAATTTTATATCCACCAATGGAAGTTCCAAGAGCCATCACAACAGAGCATAAAACCATAAGCCAGATAGGGATGGTAAAGTCCGTTACATTTTCACCTTTCGCTAGAAATGCACCAAGCATGAAAACACCCATGAATTTCTGTCCATCTTGTGCGCCGTGCATAAAGGCCATAGCAGCAGCACCACCGATTTGAGCTTTTTGGAATACTGGATTCGTCTTTCTCCTATCCATATTCTTGCATATTTTTTCAATAAGCCTTACAATGACAAAACCAGATGCAAAGCCTAAAATAGCGGAAAATACAAGTCCATAAAGAACCTTCATCCATTCAGCACCATTAATTCCACTAATACCACCCTGTAATGCAATTGCAGCTCCAGATAGACCAGCAATTAAAGCATGGCTTTCACTGGTGGGTATTCCAAATGCCCAAGCGGCAACAGCCCATAGGACGATAGCGAATAAAGCGGCACATAAGGCTACTACTGATGTATGTGCATTGTCACCGAAATCTACCATATTGGCGATGGTTTCGGCAACTGTTTTGTTTACCATAGTCATAATCAAAACACCTAAAAAGTTAAATACAGCAGCCATCATAATTGCTGATTTGGGTCTCATAGCACGAGTGGATACACAAGTTGCAATGGCATTTGGCGCATCCGTCCACCCATTGACTAAGATAACTCCC
The DNA here is from genome assembly GCA_018715425.1 of Candidatus Merdenecus merdavium. Classification (GTDB taxonomy): domain Bacteria; phylum Bacillota; class Clostridia; order Lachnospirales; family Lachnospiraceae; genus Merdenecus; species Merdenecus merdavium. The sequence goes on along the minus strand of DVLR01000034.1, from coordinate 16,651 downwards.
AGCGTCAATATAACGGTCACTAGTAAAGCAAAATTTGATGTTAATTGACTAATAAAATCTCCCAAAGTTAATGTCATTTTCTTCCTCCTATTACTAACATGTCCTTCCTGCGAAGCTACATGCATAGTATCATGAAAAAATACTTGAAACAACAATATCAGTCAAATCTTAACAATATTTTTACATTGTAAAGATGTGATAAAAAAATCAACTTACGAAAAGATATGAGAAAACTATAAGTAAAAAACGGTCCTAGGAATCAGAGGTTGGCTGTAGTATAATAGTAATTGTTATAAAGGAGAGTTCATTCAATGAAAGTAAAAAATAATAAGGAGCCAAAATGGCTGGAAGAAATAGCTATAACCCTATGGATCCTATCTATAGCAACCATTGCTGCATTTTTTTTAAAGACAAGGAACATAAGCGATATAAATATAGCATTTTGCTATATCCTTGCAATTTTAATGGTTTCAAGATTCACACAAGGATATACTTTGGGAATGATAGCTTCTTTTGTAGGAATGATTATGGTTCATTACTTTGTTGCTGATCCAGGATCTGATTTACATCTGTTTAGAATTGGATCTATCTTTTTTTTAGTTTGTATGCTTTTGGTTTCTGTGATCATGAGCGCAATGAGGATACATAATAAAGAACAACTAGAGAATGCTATGCTACAAGAAGAAAGAACGAATCAATTAAATGAAATAAATAACCAGTTGTTAATCACCAGTGGATTGTCTAATACCATTGACTTAATCTTAAAGTTTTGTGTAGAGATCACCAATCGTACAGCTATTTTTTATAAAGAGGATCCTCAGCAGGGGGATAGAGGTGTGGTTTTAGCTGTTCATGATAAAGAAAAAAATGTATTTTCATCCTCCCATGAATTGTTTGTTGCACATTGGGTTTTCGAAAATAAGAAGGATGCTGGCGTAGGTACTGATTATTCTACTAGATCATCTTGTATTTATCTTCCTTTTGTGATCCAAGGGAAGGTAATAGGCGTTATGGGGATTTACTGTGCTAATCAAAAACAGTTAAGCTTATCTGATAGAAAGTTTTTAAAGTTATTAATTTCTCAAGGTGTCATGGCTTTAGAAAGACAAATATATATTGATCATCAACAAAGTATGATTCTAGAAACAGAGAAAGAAAAAATGAGAGGAAACTTGCTTAGGGCGGTTTCTCATGATTTAAGAACTCCCTTAACGGGGATTATTGGAGCCAGTGCTACCTTGCTAGAACATGAAAGTTATTTAGATTTAAATAGAAGAAAGGAGTTGATCCGCCATATTAATGAAGATTCCACTTGGCTTCTTCATATGGTTGAAAACTTACTGTCAGTAACTAGGATTCATGAAGACAGCAGTAAAGTCAATAAAGTCCTAGAACCTGTAGAAGAAGTTGTGGCAGAAGCCGTGATGCGATTGAAAAAGCGGTACCAGACAGCAAAAGTAGAGGTAAAGGTACCAGATGAATTATTAATGGTTCCCATGGATGTAACTTTAATCGAACAAGTGTTAATCAATTTAATGGAGAATTCTATTAAATATTCGAAAAGCCAAGAGCCCATCCATTTAACGGTAGAAAGTCTGGGAAGAAGTGCTATATTTTCTGTAGCAGATCAAGGAAGGGGACTAGAACAATCCCAATTAGATAACATATTTGATGGATATTCAAGGGATAGTAATAGTAACAGCGATACCACCAAAGGTATGGGAATAGGATTATCCATTTGTAAAACCATCATATTAGCCCATGGAGGCACCATAGAAGGAAAAAATCGTTTAGGAGGAGGTGCAATCTTTACCTTTACATTACCCTTAGAAGGAGGACAAACATCGTGAAAGATCCAAAACCAGTTGTATTAGTAGTAGAAGATGAAGAATCTATTGGACATTTTATCGAAACCAACTTGTACACCAATGGCTATAAGCCCATTCGATGTAGTTTAGGGAAAGAAGCTATTTCTCTTGTTTCGTCACATTGCCCCGATTTAGTATTATTAGATCTAGGTCTTCCAGATATAGCTGGACTAGAAGTATTAAAACAAATAAGAACTTGGTCAGAATTGCCAATCATTGTAGTTTCAGCAAGAGATCGTGAGACCGATAAAGTCAAAGCCCTTGATTTAGGCGCTGATGATTATATAACGAAACCATTTGGAACATCTGAATTAATGGCTAGAATTAGAGCAGCTCTGCGTTATCAAAGAAGGTTGGTGAAGCAAGGAGGGGTCTCCACCTCAGTTTATAAAGTGAAAGATTTAGAGATGAATTTTGAAAAACATAAGATTACGTTAAAGGGTGAGAAGATACATCTAACAGCCATTGAGTTTAAACTCGTATCGCTTCTTGCAAAAAATGCTGGAAAGGTATTGACATATGAAACCATGATGAAGGAGATTTGGGGGCCATATGCCAATGAAGGAAATCAAATCTTAAGAGTAAACATGGCTAATATAAGAAGGAAGATTGAAAGAAATCCAGCAGATCCACAGTACATATTCACAGAAGTTGGAGTTGGATATCGTATGGCAGAAGATGGGTGATGATGCACTCTGGCAAAGAAAAACGGCGTAGAAGAATCTAACCATATGGTAGATCAATAACCGTTAAATAAAAAACAAAATAGATAAAAAGAAGATTCGGTTGAGAAAAGATAAGATATCGTTTAGAATAGAAAGAGATTAAGGAGAGATAATATGATTATTCAGGCAGAGCCAAGGCATATAGATGAAATTATGGAAATTTGGATGGAAACGAATCAAAAGGCTCATAGTTTTATTGATGAAACCTATTGGGAAACCAATTACAAGGTAGTAAAAGAAGATTACTTACCTTATGCATCTACTTATATATATATGGAAGAGGAACGAATATTAGGATTTATCAGTGTTATGGAAGATGTGTTTATCACAGCTCTATTTGTTAGAACAGAGGACCAGAATCGGGGAGTTGGAAGACAGTTATTATGTTATTGCCAGAATTTATACAAGACTCTTCGATTAAAAGTATTCGCTAAAAATCGTCTTGCAGTAAGATTTTATCGAAGTTGTGGCTTTATTATGGATCATTCTCAAATGGATCCTAGCTCCAAGGAAGTAGAGTTTGTGATGGATTGGAAAAGAGCACCTAAAGTCCATGATATTTCCAAAGACTTTTTTAGTGCTACAGTATATCCTGGTGATCCAAAGCCAGAAAAGGAAACCATCAGTAGTTTTGAAAAAGGAGACTCTTATCGTTTAACAAGGATTGTTGCAGGATCTCATCAAGGGACCCATATAGATGCTCCATCTCACTTCCTACCAGATGGAAAGACTATGGATCAAATCGATCTTGATTCCTGTATAGGTCCATGTAAAGTTGTAGAATTAGAGGGAGTCATTGGTGCAGAAGAAATAGAACCTGTACTGATGCTTTGTCACGATCGATTACTGATCAAAGGAGAGGTGATTCTCACTGAAGAAGGGGCGAAAAAAATTGCCCAGTACGGTATTAAATTACTAGGTGTAGAGGGTCAAACAGTTGGTAAAGATGATGAAATCGCCAAGGTCCATAAAACCTTATTATCAAAGGAAGTGGTGATATTAGAATCACTTACATTGGAAGGTGTTCCAGAAGGAACTTATTTTCTAAGTGCTACACCTTTAAAGTATGAAGGCTTAGATGGTGCACCATGTCGACCTGTATTGGTAGAAATAGATTAAAACATGAAAGAATTAGGAGAAGATGATGAAAGACTATGTAATCGTAACAGATTCTACAGCAGATATGCCTTATGAAGAAATGGTAAGGCTAGAGATAGAAGTAGTACCTATGGAGTTTATTATGGACGGAGATACTTATCATCACTATGCTGATGCTAGAGAAATGAGCTATGAGACTTTCTACGATCATATTAAAGCAGGGAAAAAAATAAGTACAACTCAGATAAATTATTTTACATATGAGAATGTCTTTCGCCCTATTTTAGAACGAGGGCAGGATCTTTTGTATATCGCTTTTTCATCAGGACTTAGTGGGACGTATCAGGCAGCAAAATTAGTCGTTGAAGATTTGTTAGAAGAGTTTCCAGAACGAAAAATCTTACTTGTAGATTCCTTAAGTGCTTCTATTGGAGAAGGGCTTTTAGTATATTTGGCAGGTGAAAAGCGTAGGAATCAAATGTCTTTAGAGGATCTATATATCTGGGTAAAAGAAAATAGATTAAAAGTTGGTCATTGGTTTGTGGTGGATGATTTGAATCATCTAAAGCAAGGTGGTAGGATTAATGCGATTCAAGCAACGTTAGGAAGTGCCTTAAATTTAAAGCCAATGCTAAGTGTGGATGATGAAGGCAAGCTTGTATCTGTTAGCAAAATCAGAGGTACCAAGAAAATAGTAGAAGCCTTCGTAGCACGAATAAAACATGACGGAATCCATACGGAAGAACAAACGGTCATAGTAGGACATGCTAGTAACCTTGCCATGGCTGAAAAAATTAAAGATCGTCTTCTTGAGTTGGAGTTAGTCCAGAAAGTTCTGCTTGCTGATATTGGGCCAATCATTGGTACTCACGTAGGTGCAGGTATGGCGGCTTTAGTATTTATGGGAAATGAAAGAAACCTAGAAGCCATATAGGAAAATCAAATAGGAGTAGAGAATCATGGATATTGATAGAAGAGATTTAGCAAAGAAAGCTATAGAAGCCATGGAGTATTCTTATTCCCCTTATTCTAACTTTACTGTTGGTGTAGCTCTTCTAGGTAAGAGTGGTAAGGTCTATAGTGGATGCAATGTGGAAAATGCAGCATATTCCCCAACAAATTGTGGAGAACGTACGGCATTTTTTAAAGCCGTATCAGAAGGAGAAACCGAATTTAAAGGGATTGCTATTGCTGGAAAGTCAAGAGATCAAAAAGAAATACAGGATTTTTGTTCTCCCTGTGGAGTTTGTAGACAAGTTATGGCGGAGTTTTGTTCACCAGAAGAATTTAAAATTATTTTGGTAAAAAATGAACAAGAACTTCAAGAGTATTTATTAAAAGATTTATTACCTTTAGGATTTACGAAAGATCAAATATCAATTTAGGAAAAATAGAATAGAAAGCTTATGATGAGTACTGAGATAGAGAAAATAGGATATTATTTCAGTACTTTTTTGTATAAAAAGATCGTTGAGAAAAACTATATATTGTAGTATAGTGTAATTCAGACCTTATATTTAGTAGTTAAGAGTAAAAAAGAAGAGGTGAAAGTAAATGGAAATTATGAAGAGAAATGGAAGCTATGAGTCCTTTTGTATAGACAAAATTAAAAATGCAATACAATTATCTTTTATCAGCATTGGCAGTAGACTACAAGAAAAAGAATTGGATGAATTAGTAAAAATAATTGAAAGCAAAATTATGGACATTTCTAGGACGAACAGAGAAGTTACCGTAGAAATGATCCAAGATCAAGTAGAACAAACTCTAATGGAGAAAAATTACTATAGAGAAATGAAAAGTTACATTCTATATAGAGAAGATCGCAGTCGCATGAGAAAAGCGCGAAAAGAGATCGAACAATACTTTTTAGAACTCCCGATTTTGAATTCCGTATTAAAGAAGATTCAAAAAGATTTTAAGGAAGAGGTATACAGCTTAGAACATCTTCGTACGAAGTTTATGGCATTTTATAAAGAAGGAATGAACGAAAAAGAAAAGCTGAATATGCTCATTAAGGCAGCTGTGGAATTAACCACCCAAGAAGCGTCTCAGTGGGAATTTATTGCTGGCAGACTTTTATTTGTCCAATTTCAGGAAAGATTAAAGTATGATATGGATCAAAGGGGAATACGTAGTTTCTATGGTAAAATAGAATACCTGACCAATGAAAGTTTATATGGATCCTATATTTTAGAACATTATACAAAAGAAGAAATAGATAAATACGAGACATATATAGATGAGTCAAGAAATGAACTTTTAAACTATTCTGGATTGGAGTTATTAATCAAACGTTACGTCATCCATTCCCATTCCAATGTGCCACTAGAAGGCATTCAGGAAATGTATCTTGGTATCGCTATGCATCTTGCTATGTTAGAAAAAAATAATCGGGATGAATGGGTACGTAAGTTTTATGATATGTTAAGTAAACTTCAAGTAACCATGGCAACGCCAACACTTTCAAATGCAAGAAAACCGTATCACCAATTATCATCATGTTTCATCGATACCGTTCCAGATAGCTTAGATGGTATTTATAGAAGCATTGATAACTTTGCCAAAGTAAGTAAATTTGGTGGTGGTATGGGAATGTATTTCGGAAAAGTACGAGCCAATGGTAGTAGCATTAGAGGTTTTGAAGGAGCAGCAGGAGGGGTGATCCGTTGGATCAAACTAGCAAATGATACTGCGGTAGCTGTGGATCAATTAGGAATGAGACAAGGTGCGGTAGCTGTATATCTAGATGCTTGGCATAGAGATTTGCCAGAGTTTCTAGGTCTACGAACAAACAACGGAGATGACCGTATGAAAGCTCATGACGTCTTTCCAGCTGTATGTTATCCAGATTATTTTTGGAAAATGGCTAAGGAAAATATAGATGGGGATTGGTACCTTATGTGCCCACATGAAATACTGACCATAAAAGGTTATGCTTTAGAAGATAGCTTTGGAGAAGAGTGGGAAGAAAAATATTTAGACTGTATTCATGATAGCCGTATTAACAAACGTGTGATTCCCATCAAAGACATTATTCGCTTAATCATAAAGAGTGCAGTAGAAACAGGTACGCCGTTTACCTTTAATAGGGATCACGTTAATCGCGCAAACCCAAATAGCCACAAAGGGATCATTTACTGTAGTAATCTTTGTACAGAAATTGCTCAAAATATGAGTCCAATTGAAGCAGTAGAACAAAAAATAGAAACCGTAGATGGCGAGACCGTAGTGGTTACCGTTACGAAACCAGGTGACTTTGTCGTTTGTAATCTGGCAAGCTTATCCTTAGGAAACATCGATGTAAAAAATACAGAAGAACTGATGGAAATCACAGGAAATGTAGTAAGGGCTTTAGATAATGTCATTGATTTAAACTTTTTCCCACTTCCATATGCAAAAATAAATAACCATAAATATCGTCCCATTGGTCTAGGAATCAGCGGCTATCACCACATGTTAGCGAAGAATAAGATACAATGGGAAAGCGAAGAACACCTAAGGTTTGTAGATAAGGTATTTGAAGATATTAACTATGCTGCCATTACAGCAAGTAATGAGATTGCAAAAGAAAAAGGGGCTTACGAATACTTTAAAGGTAGTGACTGGGAGACGGGGGCTTACTTTAAAAAAAGGGACTACCATGATGAAAGGTGGGAGGCTCTAGCAGATCGTGTAAAACGGACGGGCCTTCGTAATGCTTATCTCATTGCTGTAGCTCCAACTAGTAGTACAAGTATTCTAGCTGGAACAACGGCAGGACTTGACCCCATTATGAACCGTTACTTCTTAGAAGAAAAGAAAAACGGTCTCATTCCAAGAGTAGCTCCAGACTTATCAAGGGATACCTTCTGGTACTACAAAAATGCTCATTACATCGACCAGATGTGGTCAATAAGAGCCAACGGTGTACGCCAACGCCACATCGATCAGGCTCAGAGCATGAACTTATACATTACCAATGACTACTCCTTTAGAGGAGTGTTAGACTTATATATTAAAGCTTGGGAGGAAAAAGTCAAAACAATTTATTATATTCGCTCCAAAAGCTTAGAAGTAGAAGAGTGTGAAACTTGTTCTTCATAAGATCGTGGAAGCTCACAGAACAACTTAGTATAGAAAGGAAAAGAAACCATGCAGTTGAAAAAGAAACCTTTATTTAATCCACAAGGCGACATTGATGTGATCAATCGTCGCATGATCGGTGGTAATACAACGAATTTAAATGATTTTAACAATATGAAATACTCCTGGGTTAGTGATTGGTATCGCCAAGCAATGAATAACTTCTGGGTGCCAGAGGAAATAAATTTAGGTATGGATGTGAAAGAGTACCCACATTTACCGCAGCCAGAGCGAAGGGCATACGATAAAATTTTATCCTTTTTAATTTTTTTAGATAGTCTTCAAACAGCAAATCTACCTACTATAGGAGAATATATTACGGCAAATGAAATTAATTTATGCTTATCTATTCAAACGTTCCAAGAGGCTTTACACAGCCAGAGTTATAGCTATATGCTAGATACTATTTGCGAACCACAGCAGCGAAATGAGGTTCTATATCAATGGCGAGATGATGAGCATTTATTAGAAAGGAATACGTTTATTGGTAATATTTATAATGCTTTTCAGGAAACAAAATCTCCAGAGAATTTCATGAAAACCGTCATTGGAAATTACATCCTTGAAGGGATCTACTTCTACAGTGGATTTATGTTTTTCTATAATCTTGGAAGGAATAATCGTATGCCAGGGTCTGTCCAAGAAATTAGATATATCAATCGTGATGAAAATACTCATTTATGGTTATTTAGAAATATGATCTTGGAACTTAAAAAAGAAGAACCATATCTCTTTACAGAAGAAAAAGTAGAGGAATACCGAGGGATGATCAAAGAAGGCTGTGAGCAAGAAATTCGTTGGGGGCATTACGCCATTGGAAATGATGTTCAAGGTTTAACTCAGGAAATGATCACAGATTATATTCAGTATCTTGGTAATCTAAGATGTCATAATCTGGGGTTTGAACATATATACGAAGGCCATGAAGTAGAGCCATCTAGTATGACCTGGGTTAGTCAGTTTAGTAATGCAAATATGATTAAAACAGATTTCTTCGAAGCACGTAGTACTGCTTATGCTAAAAGTAGCGCCCTTATAGACGATTTATAAGTGAAAGGGCTAGATCAAGGAGAGGATAGAAATGGTAGGTCAAGAAATATTTGCTTTAAAAGGTAATATCATATACTCAAAAAGTAAAAACGAATTAGTAACGAGACCAAATAGTTATCTTTTATGTATAGATGGAAAGGTGGCAGGGATATACCAGGAGCTGCCTGAGAAGTATAGAAATATAGAGATAAAAGATAAAGAAAACCAGTTGATTATTCCAGGGCTTGTAGATCTTCATTTACATGCTCCCCAGTATTCTTTCTGTGGACTAGGAATGGATATGGAGCTTTTAGATTGGTTGAATACCAATACTTTTCCAGAGGAATCTAGGTATCAAGACCTTGAGTATGCAAGAAAAGCCTACGAAATCTTCGTAGAAAAGTTAAAAAAGAGCGGTACGACGAGAGTCAGCGTTTTTGCAACCATTCATACAGAGGCTACTACCATATTAATGGAGCTGTTGGATCAAGCAGGTATCAAAGGTTATGTTGGGAAAGTAAATATGGATCGAAATAGCCCTGATATTCTTCGCGAAACAAGTGCAGCAGATTCTTTAAGAGATACCAAGATGTGGGTGGAACATACCCAAGAGAAGTTTCAGAATATCAAGCCTATCATAACACCAAGATTTACGCCATCATGCAGCGATGAACTCATGAGAGGTTTAGGAGAGCTACAAAAAGAAACGGGACTGCCAATCCAGTCCCATTTATCTGAGAATCTTTCGGAGATTCAATGGGTGAAGGAACTATGTCCACAAGCTCAATTTTATGGAGATGCTTATGATATGTTTGGCCTTTTTGGTAGGGGCTGTCCAACCATTATGGCACATTGTGTTCATTCTACAAAGGAAGAAATTCAAAGAATAAAAGAAAACGGAGTCTATATCGCCCATTGTCCACAATCCAATATGAATCTATCATCAGGTGTTGCTCCCATTAGAACTTACTTAGATATGGATATCAACGTAGGTTTAGGCAGCGACGTGGCAGGAGGTGCCAATCTATCTATATTCAGAGCAATGTCAGATAGTATTCAGGCATCAAAACTAAGGTGGAGGTTACAAGATGACACTCTTGCACCTTTAACATTACCAGAAGCTTTTTATATGGCAACGAAAGGTGGCGGATCTTTCTTTGGACAAGTAGGATCTTTTGAAGAAGGCTATGAGTTTGATGCATTAGTGATAGATGATAGCCAGTTGATCCGCTTGAAAGATAGACCACTGATCCAGCGTTTAGAAAGAGCCATATATCTTTTTGAAGAATGTACCATTACAGATCAATACGTAGCAGGGAATAAAATAAAAGATTAACAATCATTGTGCAAATCTAACTAAGATGTTACAATAATATTGGTAAAAAAGATCGAAAGAAGTGTACTGGAAAGGATAGAGAGAATGAGAAAAACTAAAATTGTATGTACTCTAGGACCATCTACAGAAGATGATAATATTCTGAAATCATTGATACTAGAGGGGATGAATGTTGCAAGATTTAACTTCTCCCACGGCGATCATGAACAGCATGCAAGAAATCTAGAAAGACTAAAAAAAATTAGAGAAGAGCTAAACTTACCAGTGGCTTCCCTTTTAGATACAAGGGGACCAGAAATCAGAGTCGGTGACTTTGAAAAAGGAAAGATCCTATTAGAAAAAGATCAGACTTTTTCCCTAACCACAAAGGATGTTTTAGGAAATGAATCTATGGTTTCTATTACGTATAAAAATCTGATCAACGATGTAAAAGTGGGTAGTACCATTTTAATTGATGATGGATTGATCGAATTAGAGGTCATTAATATTACTCAGACCGATATTATTTGTAACGTAGAGAATGGTGGTGTAGTATCCAATCATAAAGGTGTGAATGTGCCCAATGTAAAACTTAGCATGCCTTTTATTAGCGAAAGAGATTATCAAGACATTGTTTTTGGGATTGAACAAGGATTTGATTTTATTGCAGCCTCCTTTACAAGAACTGCAGATGATATTTTAGAAATCCGTAAGATCTTAAATAAATATAACTATGATGGCATCAATATTATTGCAAAAATAGAAAATATGCAAGGTGTTGAGAACATAGATGAAATTATTCGTGTCTCAGATGGTATTATGGTGGCAAGGGGAGATATGGGTGTAGAAATCCCTCTTGAAGATGTACCAGCATTACAGAAAATGATTATTAAAAAAGTATATAATGCAGAAAAACAAGTGATTACAGCCACTCAAATGCTTGATTCCATGATGAAGAATCCTCGTCCAACAAGAGCAGAGGCAACAGATGTTGCAAATGCTATTTACGATGGAACCAGTGCCATTATGTTATCTGGGGAGACAGCAGCAGGTTTATATCCTGTGGAAGCTTTAAAGACCATGGTGAAAATTGCTAGAAGAACAGAAGAAGATATTGACTATAATCATCGCTTTAGAACCAGAGATAATATGGAAGTAGCGGATATTACAAACGCAATCTCTCACGCAACATGTATGACTGCTATGGATTTAAATGCATCTGGCATTATAACAGTAACAAAATCTGGTCGAACAGCAAGAATGATTTCTAAGTATCGTCCAAGTGCTCCCATCATTGGATGTACCACTGAAGAAACCATCTACAGACAGATGGGATTATTCTGGGGAGTGCAGCCATTGCTGATTGAAGAAGAACAAAGTACCGATGATCTTTTCTTACATGCAGTAGATGCAGCAGAAAATGCTGGACTTGTAAAACAGGGGCAAATTGTAGTCATTACAGCGGGAGTACCATTAGGAGTATCTGGAACAACGAACTTAATAAAAGTACAAGTAGTAGGGCATATTTTAGTAACGGGAAAAGGAATTGGGAATAAAACCGTTAGTGCTAGTATTTGCGTTGCAAAAGATGCCTTAGATTTAAGAAAGAAGTTTAAACCAGGAGATATTGTAGTGGTTCCAGAAACAAATAATGAAATGTTACCACAATTAAAAGAAGCTTCAGGTATTATTGTGGAGATTGGCGGAAAGAATTCTCATGCATCTATTGTTGGGCTAAGCTTAGATATTCCCGTTATTACTGAGGCTAAAAGTGCTACTAAAATCTTAAAAACAGGCAGTATTGTAACCCTAGAGGGAAGTAAAGGAACCGTAAGCAGTAACTAAAAAGACATAGAATCACAAGAGTGTCAGAAATGATGGAAGATAGTTAAAATAGAAAGAAGAGAATAGAATGGAAGAAAAAGGATGTAGCAGCCAAAGCTGTGAAAAATCAAGTTGTGAAGGATGTCCTTCTAAACAAGATCCTCAAAGTTTTTTAGAAGAGACAAATATTTATTCTGATATTAAGAATGTAATCGGTGTTGTTAGTGGTAAAGGCGGTGTTGGAAAATCAATGGTTACCGCTTCTTTAGCTAACCTTTTAGCCCAAAGAGGATACCGGGTTGGAATTATGGATGCAGATATCACAGGGCCTTCTATACCAAAGATGTATGGATTAAAAGGGCCAGCCCAAGGAGATGATCAAGGGATTCTCCCTATGATCACGGAAAATGATATTAAAGTGATGTCTATTAATCTATTAGTAGAAAATGAAGATGCTCCAGTGATCTGGAGAGGTCCAGTTATTTCTGGAGTAGTAAAACAATTTTGGAAAGATGTAATCTGGGGTGAACTAGACTATTTGTTGGTAGACATGCCTCCAGGAACTGGAGATGTACCATTAACCGTATTTCAATCACTGCCAGTTGACGGTATCGTCATTGTGTCTTCCCCACAAGACTTAGTGCAGATGATCGTTAAAAAGGCTTATCACATGGCATCTGCCATGAATATTCCTGTTCTTGGAATTGTAGAAAACTATAGTTATCTAGAATGTCCAGATTGTGGAAAACGAATCCATGTATTCGGTGAAAGCCATATTCATGAGATTGCAGAAGAACTACAGACAAACGTGTTAGGAAAAATGCCAATTGACTCTAAATTTGCAAGTTTAGCGGATGCTGGTAAATTTTCAGAAGCTCATAATCACTATTTAGAAGAAACGGTTCCAGTATTGGTTGCTTGTGGAAAGAAGAAAGCCTAGTTTCTATGGAACCTAAATGAACAATCAGGAAGACCATAAAGGAATGACAATCAAAAAACATGTATCCTTATACTGCATAGGTATAGGATACATGTTTTTTTTATGTACTCAAAAGAATTTTGTAATAGTTAAGGAGCAAAAAAAGGATTTTTATCGTGAACAAAGACAAGAACTGTCTTTTGACTTTAAAAATGATATGGTAGAGTTTTATAGAAATAAGGGAAGATGGACAAAATATTAGCTAAAACATGAATTGACAAGAACCGACAAAAGTGACATAATAGTACCGAGTTATTCAGGAAGGAGTGTTATGATTATGACTCAACGTAAAATAAAACTAACGAAGACAGATGACGTAAGGGAATTTGTTCAGGCTGCCTCAAAGTGCGATTTCGATATTGATGTGTTTTATAATCGTGTAATTATAGATGCAAAATCCATACTAGGAGTTCTGAGTATGGATTTAACAAAAATTTTAACTGTTAAATACCAAGGTAGCGATCAAAGATTTGAAGAGGCATTAGACAAATTCGTCATTGCTTAAAAAGAACCTATGGTTGGTTTTAGCCCTCACTGTGTTTTGATAACATGGTGGGGGCTATTTTATCCTCATAGTCTATGGTATACTAGGAGAATCATAGGTGAAAAAGAAGGACTGGTATTCAATGGCAGAACATGAAATGAAAATATCTGTGCGTAATCTTGTAGAGTTTATATTGCAAAGTGGAGATTTAGATAATAGAAGAAAAGGTCCATCTAGTAAAGATGCAATGCTTTTAGGCGGGAAAATTCATAGAAAAATACAAAGAAGAATGGGCTCTAATTATCAGGCAGAGTATCCTCTTTGCATCACAGTTCCATTTGAAGAGTATTCCGTTACTGTGGAAGGAAGAGCAGATGGTGTATTAAAAGAAAAAGATAGAGTTACCATCGATGAAATCAAAGGAACCTATATGGATCTAGAGGGGTTAGAAGAACCAGTTGGCGTTCACCTTGCACAAGCAATGTGCTATGCTTATCTTTATGCGAACATTGAAAAATTAGAAGAAATTAGGGTGCAGATGACCTACTGTCATTTAGAAACAGAAAGGCTAAAATATTTTACCATAGATTTTTCCTATAAAAAATTAGAACATTGGTTTCATAACCTTATGGAAGAATATAAAAAATGGGCGGACTTTCAAAACCAATGGAGAAAAGTTAGAAAATTATCCATAAAAAATGTAGACATTCCCTTTGAGTATAGACAAGGACAAAGGGATTTCGTTACAGGCGTATATAGAACCATCTTACGAAAAAAGAACTTATTTGTTCAAGCTCCAACTGGAGTTGGAAAGACAATATCTACCATATTTCCTGCAGTTAAAGCTGTGGGAGAGGATTTGGGAGATAAAATATTTTATTTAACGGCTAAGACCATAACACGAACCGTTGCACAGGAAGCCTACGATGTTTTAAAAAAAGAAGGACTTCGATTCAAAGTCCTTACGTTAACAGCAAAAGAGAAAATGTGTCTTTGTGATGAAGTGGATTGTAATCCTGATCATTGTGAATATGCTAAGGGACATTATGATAGAGTCAATGATGCGGTTTTTGAAATGTTAAATCATAGTGATTCTTTTACGAGAGAAAGTATTATAGAAGGGGCCCATCAATACAGAGTTTGTCCTTTTGAGTTAAGTCTTGACTTATCTACTTGGGTAGATGGGATTATCTGTGATTACAATTATGTATTCGATCCCAATGTGAAGTTAAAACGTTTCTTTTCGGAAGGAGCAAGTGGAGAATATCTCTTTTTAGTAGATGAGGCACACAACCTAGTAGAACGGGCAAGAGAAATGTATAGTGCTGTTTTATATAAGGAAGAGTTCTTAAAAGTAAAGAAAGCAGTGAAACCTTATAGCCACACCCTAGAAAAAGCTTTAGAAAAGTGTAATCATAGTCTATTACTTTTAAAAAGAGAATGCGAAAAATACGTTATTCTTTCGGATATGGGGCATTTTGTAATTCAGTTAATGAATCTACTAGGTGAAATGGAGAGGTTTTTAGAGTATGCAGAGGATGGAGAAGTAAAGAAAATGGTATCAGATTTTTTTCTTGAAGTACGAAACTTTCTAAATATTTACGATAGAGTGGATGAAAATTACGTGATTTATACAGAGTTAACTACAGATCATCAATTTTTGATCAAGTTATACTGCATGAATACTGGAAAGAATCTACAGGAATGTCTAGATACTGGGAATAGCACCATATTTTTTTCGGCAACCTTGTTGCCTGTTCCATACTATAAAAGTTTGTTTAGTAAAGAATCAGAAGATTATGCCATCTATATCGAATCACCTTTTACAAAAGATCAGAGCTTGCTGTTAATAGGTAAAGATGTTAGTAGTAAATATACAAGAAGAAATCAAAGTGAATATGAGAAGATGTCTGCCTATATAGAAAAAGTTGTGGCAAGTAAAACAGGTAATTATATTGTATTTTTCCCTTCTTATCAATTAATGGAAGAAGTATACCATATCTTTTCAACCTCTGCAATCAATGAGAATATTACTTGTATGATACAAACCAAAGGAATGAGAGAGCAAGACCGAGAAGAGTTTTTAGAAGAGTTTTCCTGGGAAAGAGGAAGCAGTATGGTTGCTTTTTGTGTACTTGGGGGAATCTTTAGTGAAGGAATCGATTTAATAGGGAATCAGTTAATCGGTACTATTATAGTAGGAACAGGATTACCACAAATCAGCAATGAAAGAGAGATTCTAAAAAACTATTATGATGGAAGAGGGAAGAATGGATTCGAATATTCTCTACTCTATCCAGGAATGAATAAAGTTTTGCAAGCAGCAGGAAGAGTGATTCGAACAGTAACAGATAAAGGTGTTATCTTACTACTGGATGATCGTTTTTTAACTTCTCAATATAGAAATCTTTTTCCAAGAGAATGGGATCATTGGGAGGCTTGCAGCTTAATGGACATATCAAAAAAGTTAGAAGATTTTTGGCATAAGGATCAGAGGTAAAAAATAGGATATGAAAAAAGCTTATTGAAAGAGAACAATAAGCTTTTTTCATATCCTTTAGGTCATGGTCCTAGGCTTGTGATTCGTTAGAAAATTGATAAATTCTGTAGTAGCTTGTGATATTGGAAGATTTTCGTTATGAACAACCACTAATTGTCTTTCTGGAAGTTCTTCTTCTGTTTTAAGAATAAATAAATCTTCTGATTGCCCTTGTAAACAAAAATCTGGTATAAAAGCAATTCCAAGTCCAATACTAGCCAAGTCAATGAGTAAATCGTTACTTGCCAGTTCGATTTGAGGAACCAGATCCAATTGATGTTGTTGAAACAAATGATGGAGAAATTCGCTTGTCGTGCTCTTTCTGTCTAGCATTAGAATGGGATACTCCAATAATTCCTTTAGAGAAAGTTCCTTGTCTTTTAAATTAAAGTAGGAGCTACTAGCAATAAATACATCTTTAAATTCTTTGATGACTTCTATGTGGTTCGTATTGCTTAACTTTGAGTTTGGAAAATTCGTCACAATTAAATCTACTTGTCCATTTTCCAAAAGTTCTACACATTTAATAGAGGTTTGATTCGTGACTTTTATGTGTACCTGAGGATATTTTAAATGGAATTCTTTTAAAAATGGAACTAAAAAATATCGACAGATGGTATCGCTTGCTCCAATGCGAAGTTGTCCCCCAGCTAAAGAGTTAGCTT
>DVLR01000334.1 GCA_018715425.1 Candidatus Merdenecus merdavium | reverse complement strand
TTTGTTTACGGAGGATTCTTTTATTGAGGAGAAACGCAAAGAGGAGGAATTGGAATTAAAACGGGAAAAACAGATACAAAAAGCGGTCTTGGATGTAAAAAAGAAGTATGGGAAAAATGCTATTTTAAAGGGGATGAATTTTAGAGAGGGTGCTACGGCTGTTCAGCGTAATAGGCAGATTGGAGGGCATAAAGCATGAATAAATCTTATGAGGATATGATCCAAATGCCCCATCATATATCTAAGAGACGTCCACCCATGAATAGAATGGATAGAGCAGCCCAGTTTGCACCCTTTGCGGCACTGAATGGACACCAAACAGCAGTAAGAGAGACCGCGCGGTTAACTGTTGAGAAAAAGGAGTTAGAACAAGATAAAAGGGCCATACTAGATAGAAAATTACAGCTTGTTCAAGGGTATTTGGAGGAAGAGCCAGAGCTTACCATTACTTATTTTAAACCAGACCCTCAAAAATCTGGTGGCTCTTATATTAAAACTACTGGAAGAGTAAAGAAAATCGATTTTTTTACGTGTCAGTTGAGGATGAAGGATGGTATGGAGATACCTGTAAATGATATTTTCGAGATCAGTGGTTCGCTGTTTCATGGAATTTACGACTAAGTGTTAGAAACCGTCTAACAAAGATAGTAGATAAAGGTTCTTTGCATAAATGGAAAGAGGGAAAAGTTATGTATAATAAGCAGAAAATTTGTAAATAAAATGTTAATTGACAAACACTTAAAAAGTGATATAGTTAATTTATAACTAAATAAGAGAAGGAGGATATATGTTATGGGTTTATTTGATTTTAAAGGAAAAGTAGCAGTGATTACTGGAGCTTCCAGTGGATTAGGTGCTGACGCAGCACGTGCATTTGCTGAACATGGAGCAGATGTGGCAATTCTTGCAAGAAGAAAAGAAAAACTAGAAAGTCTCGCAGAAGAGATCAATAGTAAGAAAGGGGGACGTGCCTTTTATGTATCTTGTGATGTATCTAAGGAAGAGAGCGTAAAAGAAGCAGTGGATGCTATACTTGCTCATTATGGAAAGATCCATATTCTAGTTAACAATGCTGGTGTGGCTAACCTAGGAACGGTAGAAACCATGTCAACAGATGAATGGGATTATGCAATCAATATCAATCTAAAAGGAATTATCCATATGTGTAAATACGTAGTTCCTTCCATGAGACAAAACAAATACGGAAGAATCATCAATATATCCTCTGTCAATGCTTTCCTAGCCGATAAACCTGAGGGGCTATGGAGACACGCATACAATACCACAAAAGCTGGAGTTATTGGTTTAACAAAAGGTATGGCGGCTTCTTATACCCAGGAGAATATCACTGCCAATGCTGTATGCCCTGGTTTATTTGAATCCGAAATGACTTCTGGTTCTTTATTCCAAAACCAACAGTTTATGGGAATGTATCAGGGATTGTGTCCAGCTTCTCGCCCTGGTGCAAAAGGAGAATTAAATAGTACCCTTCTTTATTTTGCATCTGAAGCTTCAGGTTATGTATCTGGACAGTCCATCATTATAGACGGTGGATTCTCCATTGTTTAATTTCTGTTATTTGTACTGAGAAAATTCTAAAAATAAGGCGATCCAATAAGGACGTGGGTAACAATACAGCGGTGTTGTTGCCCACGTCCTTATTGGATCATAGGAAGACAAACTCTTTTATATCAACGAGAAAATCCTCAGAATACATCAGAAAAGACAAAAAGTATAAAAAGTACATGTCATAGTAACGAAAAGGATATGTACAGATAAGTGAAAATGTATTAAAGTGTAGATATTCAAAGTAACAGAAAGGCAAATGCAGATCAAAAGGAGGAAAAGATTTATGAAAAAAAGAAGAGTGATGGCATTACTTCTTTCAACGTTAATGGTATTTTCACTTGCAGCATGTGGAACCAGCGGAACTAGTGGAACTAGTGGAAGTGGAGGAGATACTCAAGGGGAAGCGTCTGAAACCAAAGAGAGTGAAGCCAAAGAGGAAGCTGGTAAAACAAGGAAGATTACAGCATTGGTACAGCAGTCTAGAAATTTTGATGGACTTCAAAACATGATCAAGAAACTAGAGGATGAAGAGAATATCAAGGTGGATGTTCAGGTAGTACCAGATGATGAGTCTTTGAACATGATTAAAATGAAGTTAAATTCAGGAGAAAGTCCAGATATCATTGATTATAATGTTCCTGCTATTTATGATATTGTAAATCCTGAAGAAAACTTTGCAGATATGTCTAATGAAGACTGGGTAGATAAGCTAAAAATTCCTGATAATGTGACAGCAGACGATGGAAAGATTTATGGTTTTCCATTCCTATCTGTACCAGGAGTGCACGGTTTCATTTACAATAAGGATGTTTTTGAAGAGTGTAACGTATCAGTACCGACTACCTGGGAAGAATTTCTTGATGTATGCCAGAAAATAAAAGACAGTGGAAAAACACCAATTCATATGCCAAAAGACACTTGGGTTCCACAAATTTTAATGACAGATAACTTTGCAAAAGCATTAGGTAAAGATGCAGTAGAAGACTTTAGTGAAAAAGTGATGAAAAATGAAGCAAAATGGACAGATGTTCCAGAACTTGCAGAAGTCATAGATCAATACTTAGAATTATACGAAAAAGGTTACATTAATACTGACTTTGCTTCAGCAACCTATGATGATTCCATTCTTGCTGTAGCAGAAGGAAATGCAGCAATGCATTTTAATGGGGACTTCTTTGCAGCATCTGTTTTAGAAGCAAACCCAGATGCGAACATAGGAATGTTTTCAATGTCTATGACAGACGGTGTAGATGTAATGACAGAAAACATGTCATCAGCTGGATTTGTTGTATACAAAAATTCTAAGAACTTGGATACTGTAAAGGAAGTGTTAAATCTTTGGTCAACACCAGAATACGCTAATCTTTATTTTGAAGATCGTCCAGCATTCCCAGCTATGAAAGATGTAGATGGTGGAGATGTTCCAGAGTATCTGCAAGATGTAAATGAAAAATTTATCGATTCAGGAAAAGTTATTCCAGAATTTAATTACTCTGTGATGGATTTAAACTCATTGTTTGAAAGTACATTATATGTATATTATGTAGATGCTCCTGCGAAAGGAAACATGAATGGACAGCAGGTAATGGAAAAATTCCAAGGGGATTTTGAGCAATACATGAAAGATCAAGGCACAGAAGGTTTTTAAGTAAAAAAGAAGGGCTGCTGGCTTGCAACCCTTCTTTTCAACTGCTAATAAAAGAAAGAGGTGATTACGATGAATAAGAAACTGTTATCAAAAGTTTATCCAATGTGGCTTGGAATACCAGCCGGCTTGGTTTATACCGTATTTTTTATCATTCCTATTATAACAGCATTTTTTTATTCTTTTACAAATTGGAATATGGATCAAATGGATTCTCCTACCTTCACAGGATTAACCAATTTCATTAATCTATTTCAGGATGAGATCTTTTTGCATTCATTGTGGAATACCGTTTTGTTTGCTTTTAGCACAACAATTTTAAAAACGGTTGTTGGATTGCTCCTTGCACTCCTCATTGTACAAAAATTTAGAGGAAACAGTATTTTTAGAACATTATTTTACTTACCTTGTGTATTGAGCTGTATGATTGTAGGATTACTATTTACTGGAATCTTAAAGCAAGATGGTTTACTTAATAAATTTTTTATATCCATCGGTCAGCCAAATATAGCAAGGGATTGGCTAGGAAGTTATGGAACAGCTATGTTTTGGATTATCATCATAGAAGTATGGATGTGGGCTGGATTTACCATGTTCCTCTTTATTTCAGGTCTCCAATCCATTCCAAGAGAATATTATGAAAGTGCCCAGATCGATGGTGCTTCCACATGGATGCAGTTCAAAAAAATAACCCTTCCACTTTTAGCTCCTTCCTTTACGGTTGTAGTGACATTTAATATTACGGGAGGCTTGAAGGTTTTTGATCTTGTATATTCATTGACAGGAGGCGGTCCAGGATTTGATACACAAGTACTTAGTACGTACACCTATCGAGCATTTGGTATGGGATTGCTTGGAAAATCTAGTGCAAGTGCTATGATTCTTTCTCTATTTATTGTTGGGGTTACCTTTGCCTTAAATAAGTTCTTAAGATCCAAGGAGGTAGATATCTAATGACAAAGAAGAAAAATAAGTTTTGGATCGTATTGATTGTTCTGCTCATTTCATCTGTTTATATCATCCCCATTCTTATGATGGTATTCGGTTCTTTTAAAACACAAGGTGAAGCACTTCAGATGAATTTAAGGCTACCTAAAAGCTTTCAATGGCAGAATTATCGCCACGTTATAGAAACAGGTGGCATTCTAAGAGGATATAGGAACAGTTTTATTATTACAGTTTTTTCAGTGATCATGGTGATCATCTTCGGTTCAATGACTGGAGTTATTATCTCTAGAAGGGGAGATAAAAAAGGACGAGGTTTATATTATTATTTCGTTTTTGGAC
Source organism: Candidatus Merdenecus merdavium (assembly GCA_018715425.1). Lineage (GTDB taxonomy): Bacteria > Bacillota > Clostridia > Lachnospirales > Lachnospiraceae > Merdenecus > Merdenecus merdavium. The sequence goes on along the minus strand of DVLR01000334.1, from coordinate 8,847 downwards.
TGACGGCAACCATGCAGATGGTTACCACTTATGCATTGATCTTAAAGTTAAATTTATATGGAACATACATCAGTACCATATTAGTCCTTACTGCAATTAATCTTCCTTTTGCAGTGATTACATTTTCAAGTTATGTAAAAGGAATTCCACGAGAGATAGATGAAGCAGCAATTGTGGATGGCTGCAATGCGTTTCAACTTATATTTAAGATATTACTTCCTATTATGAAACCAATTACCATTACGAACCTGATTATTGCAGCAATTGGAATTTGGAATAATTTCCAGATACCGTTGTATTTAATGAGTAGTTCAGAAAAGACTACGATACCTATGATGATATTCAATTTTTACGGTTTGTATTCAAGGGACTGGAATTATGTATTTGCAGCATTAGTGATCACAGTTCTTCCGATTGTAATTCTCTACTTGTGTTTGCAAAAATATATTGTGGAAGGAATGACATCAGGAGCAGTAAAAGGTTAAGGAAATATATCTTCCCAAGGCTGGAACTTTAAGGTATGATAGTAGAGGAATCATAGGGAGGGAATCATGAAAAAGTTAAAATACCAAACTAAATTTCTTCTATATCATACAGGTGTTATGTTATTGATCATTCTAGGTGCTGTTGGCTACTTTTATCACGTAGTAGTCGACGAGATGCGAGAAAAAGAAGAACAAAATTTTAGTGTCATTACGGAAAAAACAGCAAATCAGTTGGATACGATGTTTTATGAAATGGATAGGATGGCACTTAAGATAGCGGCCAATCCATCCATTGCTGATCTGTTTCAGAGACTTCCAGAAGATTTAGAAGATAATTATTTTAAAGTACACCCCATTGTGACTGGAGAAGTGAAAAAAATACTGGAATCCTATAATTTTAAACATGATGGCTATTCCAGAATTTGTTTATATAATAATGCTCATGATTTTGTATCTACATCCAATCGTGCAGTTACCGAAAGGGGTATCCTACAATTTTTCGAATCAGATACGTTTGATGAAATGCAGAGATATTTTGAAGAACCAGCTCACTTTATTTATTATAAAAGTCCAGAACCAGATATCTTATCCCAAGGTGACCAAATAAACGAAGATTATTTTGCGGTAGTAAGAGAAATAAAAGATTATTTTTCTAATGGTTCTCAATGTGGATATATTGAAGTTCAAGAATCAACAGAGAAGATATACGAGATCTTAAGCGAACTTGGAGATGGTATGTATGCAGAGGTTCGAGACACGTCAGGGGAAGTGATCTATGCAGTTCCAGAACATAGCTTATTGGAAGAAAAGGTGTCTTATGAAAGGGAGATATCTCTTGATAATTCACCTTATACCGTGAGATTTTCTAAAAGTCCTACGGAGTACAAGCAGTCTGTCAGGCAGTTTTATCTTGTCCTCATGGCTGTAGTCATCATATTGATGTTTTTTGCAATTATATTAGAAAAAATATTGATACGTCACCTATCCAAACCCCTTGTAGAACTAAATCGTTCCTTGAAGTCGGTTACCATGGATAATTTGCATGTGGAGATTTCAGATACAGATTCCATGGATGTCATTTTAAAACTTGAAGAGTCCTTTAACGTGATGTTAAGTAAGTTGAATCATAGTATGATGAATCAGATTGCAGCGAAAACCAATGAGGTAAAAGCTCAATTTTTTGCACTTCAATCTCAGATGAACCCACACTTTCTCCATAATATGCTTGCAATTATATCTATGGAATCCCAATTGGATGACAACACGAAAATACCAGATATTTGCCGAAGATTAGGTGATATTCTTAGATATAATTCTGAAATGGGAGACGGATATAGCACCATAGAAAATGAGTGTGCTTCGGCAGAAAATTACATGCTTTTGATGAAGGTGAGGTACGAAGAGTTAGCTCAATATACCATTAAGATACAAGATGGAATGGAGAAGGTACGAATTCCTAAGTTAATCCTGCAGCCTATTTGTGAGAATTGTTTTCAGCATGGATTTAAACAGGTAGAACCAGTGTGGAAGATAGACATTACTATCTGGCAAGAGGGACAGCGATGGTTTCTTAAAGTTCAAGATAATGGTAGTGGATTTTCCAAAGATTATTTAGAAGAGTTCCAAAATCAAAGAAATAATATGGATCATCAGGATGTTAATAGGGTGTTGGAAAATATTACAATTGGTGGTTTATGTATTCCTAATATCTATATGAGGTTGAAGATTGAATATGGGGAGAAGGCTTTGTTTCAACTATATAATGAATCAACTGGAACTGTGGTATTATTAGGAGGTGAAATAAATGATTAAAGTGCTGATTGCAGAAGATGAGCTTCCTCTTTTAAGAGGAATAAAAGTTATGATAGAGAGAATAAATCCTAATTTTGTCGTGGTAAAATGTGCACAAAATGGAAAAGAGGCTTTATCATACTTAGAAGAAAACCCAGTTGATGTCATCTTTACGGATATAAATATGCCTTTGATCGATGGTATTGAAGTATTGAAATTTGCAGCAGAGAAATATCCAGAGTGTTTAAAAATTGTGATCAGCGGATATGGAGAGTTTCAATATGCCCAACAAGCCATTAGGTATGGAGTCATGGAATATTTACTGAAGCCTATTGTCAAGGAAGATCTAGTGAAAATCATGAACATAATATGGGACACCGTGCAAAGCAAAAGAAAGAAACAGCAGAAGGACTTATTAAAATCCGTTATTTATGAAGGGAATAAAGGTGTTGGTACACAGAAGGTTCAAATGATCTATTTTTGTGCAGGTCCATTGATGAAAGAAGGAATGGAAGAAAGCGTCGAAGAATGTAGATTTTGGAAAGATAGCAATATTGAAGACGTAGCGTTACCATTATTGCCCAGGGAATCAAGTATATATGCCTTTGAAAAAAACCAGCCCAATGAAAGAATTCTATTAATTGTATCCCAGGAGGAAGTAGACTTAGAGAAGTTTTGTAATAACATTTTAGAGGAAATGGAATCAAAAGGCATATGTCTTTCTGCTGTATATCATCAAGAGAGAATAGAAATGCAACAAATTCCCGCTATGGGATATCAACTGAGGCGATTGTTGCAAAATCGTATCTTGATCGGAGAAAGTAGTTTTTCCGAGGATATAGAAACCCCAGAGGAACAGTTAAAAACTTTTGATATATCCTTTCCAAGTGAACTCATAGGAAGAGAAAGATTGGTCTTGAAGGAAGTGGAGAGGGTATTAAGTAGGGATCAATTAAGACAGAAAGATTGTATTTATTTGCTGGAGCAACTTCTAAGCCATACGTTATTAGAAAAAGAATCAGAACATGGTGAAAATGAAGAAATCGTTTTAAATCTCATCTTATATTCAGAGGACAAACAACAGCTTTTTGATAATATAAAACAAATATTAAGTAAAAAAGGAATGAATGATAATCAAGAAACCACAAAATATCTTATGGAAAAGATCCAAGAGTACGTTCATAAACATATGTCAGAGGCCATTACAGTAACGTCATTGGCAGAGAGGTTTGGGTTGGTACCACCCTATTTAAGCCGGCTTTTTAAGGAGTACAGTGGATATACCCTTTCCCAGTATATTCAAAAAACACGTATAGATCGAGCAAAAGAGCTTTTGGATATGGATGATGATATTCTTGTGAAAGATGTTGCAGAGATCGTAGGTTATTCGGAACCCTTATATTTTTCGAAGATATTTAAGAAAAAGGTTGGCTTATATCCTTCAGAATACCGAAAAAAAGAGATGAAATAATGGATGGAGGAGCAAAAAATGGAGTTTAATTTATCTTTACTCGAAGAGAAAAAAAGAGAAATGACGAAACTGTTTTTAGAGAAACAAGGTCATAAATGTGGAAGTAAAGGTATCCTTGTGGAATACAGAAAAATTTCAGATGGAACCCTGCAAGTAAACTATGATGGAGAGAGAGTCATCTTATCCAGCGGAAGGGAGGGGGAATACTATAGAGCCTTACATTTATTTTTACAGGAAATAGAGTCTATGGTTGGAAAGCCATTTTTACGAGAAGAGAAATGCAGATTTTCAGAAACGGGCATCATGTTGGATTGTTCCAGAAATGGAACGCTTAGTATCAGCATGATGAAAGAAATGATAGAACTTTGTGCAGCCGTTGGATTAAATCAACTCTATCTTTATATGGAAGATGTATATGAGATTCCCCAAGATCCTTATTTTGGAGCATTTCGTGGCAGATATACAGATAAAGAACTAAGGGAGCTAGATATGTATGGAATGTCTATGGGGGTAGAATTAATACCAGCAATACAAACCCTGGCCCATTTACATACCTATCTACGCTGGCCGAAAACAAAAAAATTACAGGATACAGAAGACATCTTACTAGTTGGTGATAAAAATACGGAAGAGTTCGTTCGATGGATGATCCAAAATGCTACAAAACCATTTTCTTCTCGTAAAATCCATGTTGGAATGGATGAGGCGGATTTACTAGGATTAGGTAGATATCTAAAAATAAACGGATATCGAGAGCGCTACCAGATTATGATGGAACACTTAAAAATGGTTCATCAAATTTGTAGAGAAGAACATCTGGAGGGAAGCATATGGAGCGATATGTTTTTCCGTTTGAAATCACCTACTGGAGATTACTATGATCTTCCAGAAGAGACGGTCTTTGAGTTATCGGAACCATTACCTGAAGACTTGACTTTAGTCTATTGGGATTATTATCATCACGATGAAAAAATCTATGATAAGAATATAAAATTACATCGTAAGTTGACCAATCGTATAAGCTTTGCAGGAGGTGGATGGACATGGAATGGGATTGCACCTAATTACAGTAAAGCACGAAAAACCTTGCAAGAGGGTCTTGCAAGCTGTGAAAAACAAAAGATTGATCAAGTGTTTTGTACATTCTGGTTTGACAATGGCATGGAAACACCAGCAAGAACGGCTATTTATTCGGCAGTATATTTTGCTCAATTATGTTACTACGGGGAAGCTGATACAGACAAAATGGATCTGTGGCTCAAACAACTAACAGGATATAAGGAAGAGGAATTTTTGCTTTTGGATATGTTTGATAGTCCAAAAGGAGTTCTAGAAGATAATAAAAATGCAGATAATCCTTCTAAATATCTATTATATCAAGATGTTTTAATTGGTCTCTTCGATGGACAGGTTGAACAGATGAATCTGGACGTATACTACCAGGAATTAAATGAAAAGCTAGAAAAACTATCTCCAAGGGGAAGTAGCATGGATGAGGTGTTTATCTATTATAGAGGTTTAGCACAGGTTCTTGCAAAAAAATCTATGATGGGAGTTAAATTGCGTAAAGCTTATCAAAATAAACAGGAATCAGAATTAGTTCAATTAAAAGATGAAATGGAAAGTTGTCTTGATATGCTTTGGCAATTAAAGGAAATGCGCAAAAAAATTTGGTTCAATGAATGTAAGCCATTTGGATATGAAGTGCTGGATATTCGATTGGGAGGCGTTGGAACGAGAATGGAGAGTGCGGTTCAGAGATTGGAAAGTTACTTAAAAAAAGAAGTAGATATACTGGAAGAATTAGAAGAAAAAACACTGATATATGATGAAGATACCCAATGTGCGGAACATACGCTCTGCGCAGGTGGATTTTGGCAGAACATGGTAAGTGCAGGGAATATCTCAGGAATATAGAGAACCCCCAACTTACTGTTTAAATTCTTCAAAATAAGTTCCTATAAAAGAATATAAAACCACTGTAGATCCTTAAGCTAAAGGTCTTACAGTGGTTTTTTCATTCCCCATTTCTTTATACTGGGATGATTTCAAATCCTTCTGCGAAAAAGGCTCCTTCCATAGGAAGTTCCTTTGTATCAAGGGTAACTAAATTCTCTTCCTGTTCAAAAGGTAGTATGGTTTTCGTCCTCATGCTTTGGATCCTAGCAATGGGGTATGGAAGATGAAGGTGTATTTTTTCTGGCATTTCTGGCTGATCTTCATATAAATAGAAGGCAAAAATATTCTTCTCTTTCGTCGTATATTTGATTCTATCTTCAAAGAAAGGAGCCAGGATCCTTGTACCGTAGATTCCATTGCCAAAGATTGATAGCCAGGAACCTAATTCTTTCAAAGATGTTACGGCAGGTTTTGGCAGTTCTCCATCTGGTTGAGGCGCTACATTGAGTGCCAAGTTTCCACCCTTACAAACAATATCCAATAGTAGGTGAACAAGTTCACGTCCAGATTTATACTCATCAGAATAGTGGTAAGAAAAATGATTACCAATGGTAGTACAAGTTTCCCATGGAACAAATAAAGCCTCATCTGGAATGGTCTTTTCTGGAGTGATGATATTTTCAAATTCTCCTCCTACGGTACGGTCGCATACAATAAGGTGAGGCTGTGTGGTACTTCTTAACTTACCAACAATTTCTTCTAATCGGATATCTTGATGAAGATTATCCTTGTTTACCCATCCTCCATCGAGCCAAAGAACGTCTATTTTTCCGTATTTAGTCCCCAACTCCTCTATCTGTTTATGGGTAAATTCTACATATTTTTCCCAAAGATCAGGATGCTCCAAAATGTTATAATTTACATTTCTTGTTGGAGCCGTTCCAAACTCCTTCCGCCAATAAAAGTCACTATTCCAATCAGGCTTTGAAAAATAGGTGGAAATAGCAAGACCTTCTTTTCGAAACTCTTCATAGAGGGATCCAACGATATCTGCATACTGGTGTGTATGAAAAGGACAAGAGGGATCTGTGATTTTATAATCCGTTGTTTGTGTATCAAACATACAGAAGCCATCATGGTGTTTAGTAGTGAACAACAAATATTTAAATCCACACTCTTTTGCTAATTTAGCCCATTTATCTGGACGAAATTTTACAGGATTAAATGTTTTGTTTGCATGGATATATTGTTCTTTAAAGGTTTCAATATCTGTCCAGTCTATATCTTTTTGTGACCAAGAGCCATCACCATCTGAAAGGGGCCAGGACTCATAGGTGCCCAATTGTGAACCTGGTGCCCAGTGCATCATAATCCCAAGCTTGAGATCCTGAAACCATTGGATATGCTCTAGAACTTCCTTTTCTTTTGGAGGAACGTAATCCTCAGGTGCTAAGTAGTTGTGTACTCCATCGATAATGTTTGTTTTCTTCATTTTTAACCCTCCAAGATTTTTCCTATACTTTCATTTTATAGGATATATCCAGAGAGGAAAAGTGGAATTATTTTTGTTTAGGTAGAATTTATTCTTATTTACCATCTGTTTTAGTATCTGTGTCCCAAAATCCATCTTCTTGATTTTTCTTTTGATAAGAGGAAAAATCCATCTGAATTTTGGCAACTAGATGGTTGTCCTTGTCTAAATAATAAGATAGACCACTATTTTCTCTAAAACTAAGATGAATCCGCTCATTTAGGTTTCGAATTCCAAAACCATTGCTTACTTTAAGATTGGTCGGTTTATAGGACAGGTAGTCATTTAATTGCTCTGGTCTACACCCCTTTCCGTTATCACTAACCTCAATGGTTAGCATTGGGTAGTCATATTGAATGTTTACCTCAATGTTCAAGCAAATATTAGGATCCTCTATTCCATGAGTAATAGAATTTTCTATGAGAGGCTGGAGTGTAAACTTTGGAATATAAACATCATTTAGTGAGGTGTTTGTATGGATATCCATTTGAATTTCATTGTTGTAACGCAATTTATAGATAGATATAAATTCTTTAATATTCAGTACTTCTTGTTCAATTTGTATCATGTGATCAGGATCTGTAATACTGTAACGCATGAGATTGGAGATGGAGCTAACAATATTAGCGATTTCATCTTCATTCTTTGAAAGAGCAATCCAGTTGACCACATCCATGGCATTGAAAATGAAGTGTGGATTAATTTGGGCTTGCAAAGCACGGAGCTCAGAAAGTTTCTGCTTTTCATCCTCTATTTTAATATCATCAATTAGGGAATTCACCTTTAAAATCAACTCTTCAAAACTGGTACAAAGAATTAGAATTTCTTTATCGTTGGATACTTTTAAAGTATCTAAATCAAAAGTACGTGTATCGTCAACTAGTTTTATAGCCTTTGAAAGTTTGATAATAGGTTCGGTAGTTCTTTTCGATATCATAAAGGCCAGTGCACTAATCAAGATCATAATGAAGAAAGAAAAGAGGATAAAAAAATTCATTCGAGAAGAGATTTGATTTTGAATATCTGAATAGGGGGTTAAAAAAACAAGAGATAATCCCCAATCAATTTGCGTTACATTGGTAACATACTTTTTTCCATCCTGGGTTATCATATTATTTCTGTCATCGAAAGAAGATTTATTCTGGTTGATGCTTTTATCCGTTAATTGTAAAAACAATTGGGATGAAATACTTTGACTACTTTGATATAGAATATCATTGTTTTGATTTAACAAAACAAAGCTACTGTTTGGTGTAATGGGGGAAAAAGAAAGAACTTTTTCAAATTCATCAAGATGAATTCCAATGACTAATACTCCAATACCGTCAGGGTCGTATGGGCCAGTATAGTAATTATTTATAATTTTTTTTGCATAGCAGAATTCATTGGTATTTTCATTAATAAATACGTAGTAATTTCGTGGAGAAGCCAATGTATTTTTATACCAAGTAGTATTTTTTACATCAGTATCATTATAGATATTACTCATTCTTGCAGTTTGATCAAGATCTAAGGTAGCAGTTTGAAAAGAGGAACTAATGGGTATAGAATTATTTAAAAATAGGGTATTTCTATAATAGTTATTACTGGTTGTAATCTGAGACGTTAAATGATTGGTGAACTGATTTTCAATCTTCTGTCGATGAATGATTAATTCTAAAGGATCATCT
>DVLR01000333.1 GCA_018715425.1 Candidatus Merdenecus merdavium | reverse complement strand
TGTTCCAAGATACATATTTTATGTGTAGTGGACAATGACGAGGAAAAAGAAAAATACTTTCAAGAAGCTGTGGAGCAGAAAATAAGTGAACGAGCAACAAGTGATGGACAATTTTACAAAGGAAGCCTTCGCTCTGGACAAATTCTAGAGGTAGAAACGAGCATCATCATTTTAGGTGATATTAATCCTGGTGCCAATGTTGTATCAAAAGGGAATGTGGTCGTTTTAGGTTCTTGTAAAGGTAGTGTGTCTGCTGGTGCTGCTGGAAATAAGAAAAGTTTTGTTGCTGCTCTTCATATGCAGCCACTTCAAATACGAATAGGGGATTATGCAGCGCGCTCTACTCCCAAAAGGACGAATGATAAAGGGGACTTTGAGATGAACCCTAAAATTGCTTTTGTAAGAGATGGTCATATCTACATGAAAGCAATTACAAAAGATGTATTAGGAAGTATCTCATTGTAAAAGATGAAAAACTTAGATAAACCAAATAAATCATAACTAGCCTTATAGGAGGAATGTAATCATGAGTGAAGTGATTGTAGTAACATCAGGCAAGGGTGGCGTAGGCAAAACAACTACGTCTGCAAATATAGGAACAGGACTTGCTAAATTAAATAAAAAAGTAGTATTGATTGATACCGATATAGGACTTCGTAACTTGGATGTTGTTATGGGACTTGAAAATCGTATTGTGTATAATCTGGTAGATGTTATTGAGGGCAATTGTCGAATGAAACAGGCTTTAATTAAAGATAAGAGATACCCATCCATGTGTTTGCTGCCTTCAGCACAGACAAGGGATAAAACAGCAGTTACTCCAGAACAGATGAAAAAGTTAACCGATGAGCTTAGAGAAGAATTTGATTACATATTGCTGGATTGTCCAGCAGGTATTGAGCAAGGATTTAAAAATGCCATATCAGGAGCCGATCGTTCCTTAGTCGTGACGACCCCAGAAGTTTCTGCAATCAGGGATGCCGATCGTATTATTGGTTTATTAGAATCAAATGAAATAAAACAGATTCATCTAATTATAAATCGTTTAAGAATGGATATGATTAAAAGAGGAGATATGATGTCTGTAGAGGATGTTGTAGATATTCTTGCTGTGGATCTTATCGGAGCAGTTCCCGATGACGAAAACATTGTGGTTTCAACAAATCAAGGGGAACCTTTAGTTGGAACAGACTCCTTAGCAGGTCAGGCCTATTTAAATATTTGTCGCAGGATTCTGGGAGAAGAAGTTCCATTACTAGATTTAAGTAAAAATGAGGGGTTCTTTACTAAGTTATCCAGGTTGTTTAAGAAAAACTAAGGAGGGAATGGAAGATGGGATTATTTGATTCTTTTAAAAAGAAAAATTCAAGTAATATTGCAAAAGATAGATTGAAACTATTATTAGTCTCAGATAGAGCCAACTGCTCTCCAGAAATTATGGAACTTATAAAAAATGATATGATTCAAGTAATTAAAAAATATATGGAAATCGATGGGGAAGGTTTGGATATCCAAATTACACAGACCGTATCGGAAGATGGAACAAGCAGTGTTCCAGCGTTATTTGCAAATATTCCTATTAAGGACATGAAACACAATTAATCATAAAGATAAAGTGGAAAGTACAAGGTGTAGATATGTTAAAACAATACAAGTTAAGAGACTATAAATTTCGACTGATTATTTGGCTTTTAGCAATTTCCTTTATTGGAGTTTTAGTTATTGGCAGTGCTCAGCACGACATTCAAGATAAACAGATACTAGGTGTTATTTTGGGTGTGGTTATTATGTTAATACTGTCTTTTATTGATTATGGTTTTATCCTGAATCTACATTGGCTTATGTATATTGCTAATTTAGCTTTATTACTTTACGTGGAATATAGAGGAAGAGCAGGTGGTGGTGCAGAGCGTTGGGTGAAAATTGCAGGAATTGTATTCCAGCCATCTGAGCTTTCAAAGATCTTATTGATTTTGTTTTTCGCCAAATTCATTATGGACCATGAAGAGACCCTAAATACTCTAAAAACTCTGCTTCAGGCCATTGTTTTATTAGCAATTCCTGTAGCTTTGATTATGCGACAACCAGACCTTTCATCTAGTTTGGTCATTTTAGTCACTTTCTGTATACTAATATATATAGGAGGGTTGAAGTATAAAATAATTGGTGGTATTATAGTAATAGCTATTCCACTGATAGCAGTTTTCTTTGCTTTGATATTACAACCAGATCAGAAAATATTAAAAGGCTATCAAGCAGAAAGAATCTTGCTCTGGTTAAAACCAGAGGTTGAGAACGACAAAAAAGAACAACAGGATAATTCAAAGATTGCCATTGCATCTGGACAACTTTATGGTAAGGGTCTCAACAACGAAGATGTATCTTCTGTTAAAAACAGCAAGCGTTTATCACAAGCTCAAACAGACTTTATCTTCGCTGTCGTAGGAGAAGAACTAGGCTTTATAGGTAGTTGTACAGTTATTTTTCTTTTGCTGTTGATTACACTGGAGTGTATTTTTATAGGGCAAAAAGCCAAGGATTTAGCCGGTACCTTGATCTGTTGTGGCATGGGCTCCCTCATTGGAATACAAGGCTTTTTTAATATGGGAGTTGCTACAGGTCTATTGCCTAACACAGGTTTGCCCTTGCCTTTTGTCAGTTATGGTTTAACGTCCCTTGTCAGTCTTTATATTGGTATGGGAATTGTATTAAATATCGGGCTTCAAAGTAGAAAATATTAACAGGAGGTATGCAATGAATATAGGCCTAATCGCACATGATTCAAAGAAAAAATTAATGCAAAATTTATGTATTGCTTATAGAGGTATTTTAAGTAAAAACAGCTTATTTGCAACTGGAACAACGGGAAGATTAGTTGAAGAAGTAACCAACCTTTCCGTTCAGAAATATCTAGCTGGACACTTAGGTGGAGAACAGCAGCTAGGTGCTCAGATCGAACATAACCAAATTGATTTAATGATATTTTTAAGAGATCCATTATCACCTAAAAAGCATGAACCAGATGTAAACAACGTATTTAGTTTATGTGATAAGCACAATATCCCCTTAGCTACTAATTTAGCGACGGCAGAGCTTTTAATTAAATCTTTAGATAGAGGAGACTTAGAGTGGCGCGAAATGTATAAATAAGCCCTCTAGATACGATGATGAATGAAAAACAATTAAACATGCATAAAAGTAAGAAGAAAAAAATCAAAATATTTAGAAGAATTCTTCTTACTTTTATTGCTCTAATGTTGGTTGCAACAGGAGCACTATTAGGATATCAATATTTATCAAATCCATCGGTAACATTGGCCTATGAATTTGATAGAAATTTACCAATGTTAAAATTAAGTGAAGGAAATAATAGCGATATTGCAGATTCTTATGCAGATGACCTATGTGTCACAACAGAAAATATTCTATTATCTGGAGTTTCTATGGAAGAAGATGCATCGGCTGCATTATTTGATATTCAGAACCAAAATGTACTATATTCAAAAGATCTTTTTATTAAAAGATACCCTGCCAGTCTTACCAAAGTCATGACGGCTTACCTAGCATTAAAATATGGAGATTTAACAGATATGGTAACGGTTAGTGAGACTGCTATGAATATTGATACAGATTCATCTGTATGTTACTTAGAAGCAGGAGATACCGTTTCCTTAGATGATTTAGTGAAAGGGTTGCTCATTCAATCGGGAAATGATGCTGCAAATGCTATTGCAGAACACATAGGAGATGGAGATCCAAGCTCAGGAAATCATTCTATCGAAAGCTTTGTGAATTTAATGAACCAAGAAGCAGTTAAAATGGGAGCGACTTCTACACATTTTGTAAATCCTCATGGTTTGCAAGACGAAAATCACTATACAACGGCTTACGATGTATATTTAATGTTTAATGAAGTGATGAAAAACGACCATTTTGTAGAAATATTAAATGAAACTCATTATACTGCTACAGTAAAACATGCTGATGGAACATCTGGAGAATTAAGTTGGATTGCTACCAACGAGTATCATACCATGGAATCCACTCCTCCAAAAGATGTTACGGTAATTGGTGGAAAAACTGGAACAACAAAAGCGGCAGGAAACTGTCTTGTATTACTAAGCCAGGATGCTTATGGAAATCCATACATATCTATCATTATGAATTCAGAGCAAAAATCTACATTGTATGAGGAAATGAACCAA